>CAZFBC010000024.1:0-17677 GCA_964517245.1 uncultured Eubacteriales bacterium
AGGGCGTCGACGAGGACGACGTCGTCATCGACAGCCAGGACGAGATCCTCTGGCGCCTCCGGGCCCTGGCCGGGCTGCGCAACACGATGGGCGCGAAGGTCCTGGCCGTCGGCGGCCCGGACGCCTGGGCCCAGCCGGCCGGCGTCGTGCCCAAACTCGTCGCCGACATCTGGAAGTTCGACATCGTCACCGTCTCCTACGACGAGCTCGGCGGGCTCATCCGCCAGGCCCGGGCCGACGCGGCGGCCGTGCGCCGGGCCAGGGGCCGGGCCGACGCCTACCTCGCCCAGCCCGGGACCCGTCTCGAGACGGAGCGCTCCTTCGTCGACAACGCCCTCCTGCTCGACGAGGTCTTCCGGGCCCTGCTGAGGAAGGCCGGCTGCCGGACCTTGACCATCAACGGCTGCATGGGCACGATCATGCCCCTGGCGGAGACGTCGGCCTGCCTCACGCTCAGCACTCTCAACGACAGCGGCTACCTGGCCTTCTGCGAGTCGGATTTCGTGGTCATCCCGTCGGGCGTGCTCCTGGCGAACATCTCGGGCCGGCCGGTGTTCCTCAACGACCCGACCTACCCGCACGACGGCCTCATCACCCTGGCCCACTGCACGGCGCCTCGGAAGATGGACGGCCGGAAGGCCGAGCCGGCCCGCATCCTGACCCACTTCGAATCCGACTACGGCGCGGCGCCCAAGGTCGAGATGCGCCAGGGCCAGCTCCTGACCAACATCGCCCCGGACTTCGCCTCCAAGCGCTGGCTGGGCCTTCTCGGCGAGATCGTCGAGGCGCCCTTCCTGCCCATCTGCCGCTCCCAGATCGACGTCCGGTTCAAGTGCGACGACCGGACGCTGGCGAAGCGGATGCCCGGCTTCCACTGGATGACCGGGTACGGGGACTTCACCCGGGAGCTGCCCTACGCCCTCCGGCGCGTCGGCATCGCCTGGGACTTCCTGGGCTGATCAGCGCACGGTCCGGGTGGCGACGACGTCGGCGCCCGTCCCCAGGACGTCGGCGACGAGGACCTGGCCGCGGCGGACGGGCGCTTCCGGCCGCAGCCCGGCGATCTCGGCCAGGACGGGGAAGATCATCTCCCGCGGCACGGGCCGGCTCAGGCGGACCGAGACCATCCGGGCCGCCGTGCCCCTGACGGGCACGGACGTGGCCAGGTTGCGCATCGGGCGGAGGACCTCCTCGACCGCGAAGGGCACCCCCTTGTCGCACTGGTTCCCCCGGACCTCCGGCCCGCCGGCCCCGCCCGGCCGGACCTCGAGCTCGCAGCCGACCGGGCAGAGGACGCACGTCAGCCGGTCGACGGCGGGGTGGTCACTCACGGCAGCCCACCTCGAGGTCCTCGTCGACGGCGCCGCGGACCCTGATCTTCTGGAGCTCGGAAGGCAGGAGGCGGAGGATCTTCCGCCGGGCATGGACCCGGCCCGTCGCCCGGCCTTTGACCTCGATCCGCGCGTTCATCAGGGGCCGGGCGGCCCGGAAGCTGATCTCGACGCCCGCCTTTCCCGCCGTCAGGCGCTGAGGCAGGGCGTACCTGACGCCCGGACCGGCCGACACCCGGACCGTCCCGCCCGCGGGCCTCTCCCCCGCGGCGTAGCGGGCGGCGCTCGCCCCGGCCGCGAAGCCCTCGAACGAGGCCCAGTCGGCGACGTCGTGGATGTGGAGGACGTTGCCGCACGAGAAGATCCCCGGGACCGACGTCATCAGCGTCTCATCGACGACGGCGCCCCCGGTGAGGGGCGAAAGCTCGACCCCGGCCCTCTTCGCCAGCTCGTTCTCGGGGATGAGCCCGACCGAGAGGAGCAGCGTGTCGCAGGGGACGACCCGCTCGGTCCCGGCGACCGGCGCGAGCGCGTCGTCGACCGCGGCCGTGACCACGCTCTCCACCCGGTCCCGGCCGCGGATCTCGATCACCGTCGAGCGGAGCGTGAGCGGGATGCCGAGGTCCGTCAGGCACTGCCGGACGTTCCTCTCGAGGCCGCCGGCCCAGGGCAGGATCTCGAAGACCCCCTTGACCTCGATGCCCTCGAAGGCCAGGCGCCGGGCCATGATCAGCCCGATGTCGCCCGAGCCGAGGATGACGGCCGCGCGGCCGATGCGCAGGTTCTGGAGGTTGACGAGGCTCTGGGCCGAGCCGGCCGTCCACACCCCCGCCGGGCGCGTCCCCGGGATGCCGATCATGTCGCGCGTCCGCTCGCGGCAGCCCATGGCCAGGACGACGGCGCCGGCCCGGACGCCGCGGTAGCCGGACCGGGCGTTGATCCGGAGGCCGAGGTCGGCCGAGAGGTCGAGGACCATCGCGCCCGTCTCGACCGCGATGGGCTCGCGCGCGACGTCCTCCTCCAGGCGCTCGGCGTACTCGGGCCCGCTGATCGTCTCCTTGTAGAGGAACAGGCCGAAGCCGTCGTGGACGCACTGGTTGAGGATGCCGCCGAGCGTCCGCTCCCGCTCGACGAGGAGGACCCTGGCCGCGCCGGCGCGCCGGGCGCCCAGGGCCGCGGCCAGCCCGGCCGGGCCGCCGCCGACGACGGCGACATCGAAGGCGTCGACGCGGCCGTCCATCTCTCAGCCCTTGAGCCGCCCGGAGAAGAGGCGCGAGCCCCCGCCCCGCTTCGTGATGTCCTCGACGGCGACGCCCTCGTCCTGGAGGATCTCGACGATCCGCGGCGTGCAGAAGCCGCCCTGGCAGCGGCCCATGCCGCAGCGCGTCCGGCGCTTGACGGCGTCGAGCGACCGGGCCCCGAACGGGTTGCGCAGGGCTGCCGCGACCTCGGCCCGGGTGACGTGCTCGCAGCGGCAGACCATCTCGCCCCAGTCGGCGTCGCGGGCGACCCGCGCGGCCCGCTCGTCGTCGGCCATGTCGGCGAAGCGGCGCCGGGGCGGGAGCCCGGGCTCGAAGCCCGGCCTCGGGCGGAGGTCCTCGCCCGCGCCGATCATGTCGACGACCGCCCGGGCGAGGGCCGGGGCGGCGGTCAGGCCCGGCGACTCGATGCCGAGGAGGTCGATCCACCCGGGGCGGGCGGCGCTCTCCTCGACGACGAAATCGGCGAACGTGTCCCGCCCGGCCGGGTCCGCGAGCTTCGGCCTCAGGCCGGCGTAGGCGTGGATAAAGGGGACGCCGGCGAGGGCGGGCATGAGCCGGGCGGCCTCGGACTTGAGCCGGGCCGCGACGGCGGCCGTCGAGGCGGCGTCGCGCCTGTCGCCGACGGCCTCCGCGCTCGGACCGAGAAGGATGTTCCCCTCGAGCGTCGGCGTGACGTGGATGCCGAGGCCCGGGTCGTCCCGCGGCGGCACGGGATAGACGGGCCTGGCCAGCCGGAGGCCGCAGTCCCGGTCCGTCACGAGGTATTCGCCCCGGCAGGGGAAGACGCGCCGGTCGCAGCTCCCGGCGAGGCGGGCCACCTCGTCGGCGAAGAGCCCGGCGCAGTTGACCACCCGCCGGGCGGCGAACGTCCCGCCCGGGGTCACGAGCCGGAACAGTCCGTCGCGGAAGGCGACCCCGACGACCGGGGTCCCGAGCCTGATCTCGGCCCCGTTGCGCCGGGCGCTCTCGGCCAGGGCGATGGTCAGCTCGTAGGGCGAGATGATGCCGGTGTGAGGCGAAAAGAGCGCCCAGCGGCCGCGGGCCAGGGGCTCCAGCCGCCGGATGGCGGTCCCGTCGACGATCTCGAGGTCCGGCGCGCCGCTCGCGTCGCCCTCGGACTTGAGCTCCTCGAGGCGGCGCCGGTCGCCGTCCTCGAGGGCCACGACGAGCTTGCCGGTCTTCCTGTGGGGGACGCCGAGCTCGGCGGCCAGCGGGTAGATGAGGCCCAGGCCGGCGACGTTGGTCCGGGCCTTGAGCGACCCGGACGGGACGTTGAATCCGGCGTGGATGACGCCGCTGTTGCCCTTGCTCGCGCCCTCGGCCAGGTCCGCTTCCCTCTCGAGGAGGAGGAGCTTCAGGTCAAAGCGCGAGAGCTCCCGGAGCACGGCGCAGCCGACGACCCCGCCGCCGACGACGGCGACATCGTGGACCGCGACGCTCTTCCCGTCCATGGCTCGTCCGGTCCCCCATCATACCAGAACGGGGCCGGCCTCCGGAAGACGGCGACCCGCCCGCGTCTCACTCGGGATAGGCCTGCTCCAGCCGCTCGAGCAGGCGGTCGAACTCCTCGCGCTTGCCGGGACCGAGGCACTCCTTGTCGACCTCGGCGAAACGGACCTTGAGCGAGGTCTGCTGGGCGTGGGTCAGCCGGGTCCTGACCATGGGATAGAGGACGTGGTCCTCCTTGTAGATGTGCTGGGACAGGAGCCTGTTGTAGTTGCAGGCGGCGGAGGCGAACGCCTGGGCGGCCAGGGCGTCGCCCTGGCGCAGGCCCTCGATCGCGCGGGTCATGGCCGCGACGCATTTCCGGGCCTCGGCGTGCTCCGCGATCATCAGCTCGATGGCCCCGCGCTCGTCGGGCGCGCCGGAGCGAAGGATCTCGGCGTAGAGGTGGCTCTCCTCCTTGGTGTGGTGGCACTTGTCGGAGAAGGATCGGACGAAGGTCACGGCCTGGTCGAGGTCGCCGGGGTCGACGGCGATGCCGGCGTCGAGGCGGTCGGCCATCTCGCCCAGGATCCTGATCATTCGGAGCATGGCCTCATGGTCCCGGCTGAGTTCGTCCGTCGGCTTCATCGATCGACTCCTCTTCTCTGGATCCTGCCCGGGGCGCGCGTCCCCGCTCCGCAACATCATAGCGCATTCCCGCCGTTCGTCAAGTCCGGACGTCGCGGCCGCCCGGACGGGCGTTTCTCTTTCCGGGTTGACAGGGCCCCGGCGCGGTTATATAAGGGGGGCGTTCCATGCTCGTCAAGATCCTCGTCCTCTCCGCCTACGCCGCGTTCACGCTCGGCGTCGGATTCCTGGGGCTGAAGAAGGCCCGGACCTTCGCCGATTTCTTCCTCGGCGGACGGTCCGTCGGGCCCTGGATGTCCGCCTTCTCCTACGCCGCGGCCTATTTCTCGGCCGTCCTCTTCATCGGCTTCGCCGGAAAGGTCGGCTGGGGCTTCGGGTTGTCGGGGCTCTGGATCGCCCTCTTCAACGCCCTTGTCGGCGTCCTCGGCGTCTGGGGCCTGCTCGGCAACCGCATCCGGAGGATGTCGGTCGAGCTCCAGGTTACGACCATGCCGGAGTTCCTGGAAAAGAGGTACGGCAGCCCGTTCCTCAAGCTCGTCGCCTCGCTGGCCGTCTTCCTCTTCCTCGTCCCCTACTCGGCGGCCGTCTTCATCGGCCTGTCCTACCTCTTCAAGGCCAACTTCGGCCTGGCCTACGGCACGGCCCTCCTGGTCATGGGCCTGTTCACGGCCTTCTATCTCGTCCTCGGCGGCTACAAGGCCATGACCATGGTCGACGTCGTCTTCGGGATGATCATGTGCGTCGGCTCGGCCGTCCTCGTCGGGAGCACCCTCCAGAAGGCCGGCGGCCTGGGACGCCTGACGGCGGGCCTGGCCGCGATCGACCCGAAGCTCACGGCGGCCGTCGGCCCCGGCGGCGCCTGGCCGCTCTTCGCCCTCGTCTTCCTGACGAGCGTCGCCCCCTTCGCCATGCCTCAGCTCGTCCAGAAATTCTACGCCATCAAGGACGGCCGGGCCGTCCGGGTCGGCATGGCCGCCTCCACCCTTTTCGCCCTCCTGATCGCGGGCACGGCCTACTTCATCGGGGCCGCGGCGCGCCTGTTCCTCACCCCGGGGACGGCGCCCGCCGCCTTCGCCGGCGGCCGGCCCGTCTTCGACGTCCTGATGCCCGAGTTCCTGGCCAAGGTCGTCCCGCCGTCCCTGTCGGTCCTCATGATGCTCCTCATCCTGTCCGCTTCCATGTCGACGCTGGCCGCCCTCGTCCTCGTCTCGAGTTCCGCCGTCGTCAAGGACCTCTACGCGGGGTTCGTCAGGCCGGGCGTCTCCGACCGGGCCCTGACCCGGCTCATGCGGATCGTGTCGGCCGCCTTCATCCTCGTCTCCGTCGTCATGGCCTATCTCCGCCCGGCGACGATCGTGTCCATCCTGTCGGTGTCCTGGGGGGCCATCGGGTCCTTCTTCCTGGGCCCGTTCGTCTGGGGACTCGTCAGCCGGAAGGCGACGCGATTCGGGGCCGTCGGCTCGGCGGTCCTCGGCCTCGGCGCGTGCCTGGGCCTCGCCGTCACCGGCACGGCGCCGGCCGAGGCGGGCACGATCGGCATGCTGGTGTCGTTCGCCGCCACCCCGCTCCTGAGCCTCGTCAACTAGTTCTCAGACCTCGCATCTCAGCACGCATCCCTCGCTTCAAGAACTCCCTCTCGAGGCCGCGAGGGAATTCGCCCCGCAGAACCCCATGAGGGAAGGGGGACCCGCGGAGCGGGGGAAACCGGCTAAGGAGGTTTCCGGGGCGTGGGGGGCCAGGGGCGATTCCCGAGCAAAGCCGTAGAGAGGGAGTTCGACGGGGAAGCAGGACAGGTCAGTATCGGAAGATCATCTCGAACTGGATCCAGTCGTAGCCCGAGGCCCCCTCGAAATAGAAGCTCCCCGGGGCGAAGCGCTCCCAGACGAAGCGCCCCGTGAGGGACTTGCTGATCCGGTAGTTCAGGCGCCCCTTGACGAGCGTCCCCCGCCCGCGGCCCGCGCCGCCGGGGAAGTCCGCCGCCTGAGGCTCCATCGCGCCCAGGCGCTGGAGCATGAGCAGGCCGTCGGACCGAGCGCCGAGGTCGAGGGCGAGCGAGGCGTAGACCGAGGTCAGGTTGCTCCAGTAGGCCGGGCGGCTCTCCCGGGTGAACGTGTAGATGTAGCTCTCGCTCCACTTCGGCCAGCGGCTGAAGACGGGGTCCCAACCCTCCATCCCGGGCGTCGCCGGGTCGTCGCCGCTGAGGAGGACGCCGCCGACGACGGCCGATCCGAGCAGGGGCAGCGTCCCGGCGAGGTCGCAGTCGAGGTGGGCGAGGGCTCCGAAGGCCGAGCGCCCGGCTTCGCCGTGCCGTCCCGTCTGGACGGCGGCCTCGGCGGTGAAGGCCAGGGGCCGGGCGAGAGGCGCGACGGCCCGGGCCCCGAAGGTGTCGATCCGGGCCGGGACGGGCCAGGCCTCGGTCGCGTCGGTCGTCTTGCGTACGGCGTAGGCGTCGATCCTCGTCTTGCCGAAGGCCCCGGCATAGTAGAGGGCCAGCGCCCTCTCCGGCTGCTCGGCCAGGGCCTGCGGCCGCGGGTTGACCACGGGGAGGAAGCGGTCGGTCGCCTCCGTGGCGTGAGCGAAGGCCGTGAGGGCATGGCCCCCGCCGAGCGGGACGTCGAGGCGCAGGGCGTTGAAGTAATAGGAGCGGGAGCCGTCGCCGGGCGTGCCGTCGGCGACGACGAAGCCCTCGCCGAAGTTGATGTCCTGCCGCCCGGCCGTCACCGCGACGGGCGCGCGCCCCGGGACCGTCCATTTGACGTACAGGTTGTCGACGAACAGCTCGTGCCAGGTGAAGGCCCGGTCCTTGGGGGCGAGGTAGACGCGGAACTCGTTGGTGACCTTGCCCAGGACCTCGAGGCCCTTCGCGGCCTTCCAGTCGAGGCCCAGGGTCGTCCGGTTGCGGGTGTAGGCGGTCGCGTCGTCCGCCGTGTCGTCGAGGCTGACGGCGTTGTCCCAGGCCTCGAACCGGAAGCGCTCGACGAAGATGAGCTTCAGGCGGGGGGACGGGGCGTCCCCCTCCTCGGCCGGAAAGGCGGCCGGGACGGCCGCGAGGAGAACGAGGATGAGAGCCATGATCCGCATGATCGCAGTCCTTGCATATGATGGATGAAAAGTGCCGGGATATCTTACCATATCGGCCGGGAACGGGCGAAAAGCGCTAGAAGAGCCCTGTCGAACCGAAGCCTCCCTGGCCGCGGGAGGTGTCGTCGAGCGCGTCGGTCTCGACGACGGTGACGGAGGCCACGGGCTGGACGAGCATCTGGGCGATCTTCATGCCCGTCTTGATCGCGTAGGGCCCGGCCCCGAGGTTGATCACGACCACCCGGACCTCGCCGCGGTAGCCGGCGTCGACGACGCCGGCCAGCCGGTGGACGCCCTGGAGGGAGATGCCGCTCTTGTCCCAGACGAGCCCGACGTGGCCGGGCGGCACGGCCACCTGAAGGCCCGTGGGCACGGCGAAGACCTCGCCCGGCCGGAGCTCCCGGTCGACGGCCGAGAAGAGGTCCAGGCCGGCGTCGCCGGGATGGCCGTAGACGGGGAGCCGGGCCTCGGGGTGGATGCGCTTGACCCTGATCTCCATGACCGCCTCCCCTCTCAATCCAGGCCTTCGACCCGGACCTCCCCGAAGTAGGGCCCGGCCGCGGCCGCGATGGCCTCGACCTCGGCCCGGCCGAACGGCTTGATGGCCATGAAGGCCGGGTCGAGCGTCGTCTGGGGCACGAACGGCTGGACCTGGTAGCTCGCCGCGCCCCTGAGCCACTCGCCGATCTTGACCACGTCGTCCCGGCCCACGAACCCCGGCACCACGGTCGTCCGGAAGGTGTGTTTGACCCCCGAGGCGCGCAGGATGTCCGCGCTCCGGGCGATCCGCTCGACGTCGACGTTGGAACGGGTCACCTCGCGGTAGCGCTCGAGCGGGGCCTTGACGTCCATGGCCACGCGGTCGAGGAGGCCGGCGTCGAGGAGGCCTTCGAGGCGCTCGGGGAACGAGCCGTTGGTGTCCAGCTTGACGAGCAGGCCCCGTTCGCGGACGACGCGGATGACGTCCTCGATGTCCTCGTGGAGCAGGGGCTCCCCGCCCGTGAGGCAGACCGCCTCGAGCCAGCCTTTCCGGCCGTCGAGGTAGGACATGAAATAGTCGACGGCCAGGCTCGGGACGGTCTCCGGCCTCAGGACGAGGTCGGCGTTGTGGCAGTAGGGACAGCGGAAGGAGCAACCGCCGAAGAAGACCGTCGAGGAGATGTGACCGGGGAAGTCGCGGCTCGAGAACTTCTCTAGGCCCTTGATCTCGACCACCCGTCGAACTCCTCGGCCGAGTTGAGGACGGCCCGGACGATCCCCTGCGTGTGAGCGATGAGGGTCGGCAGGATGATGGCCCCCGTGCCGTCCCGCTTGATGACGTTGATGAACTCGCGGATCTTGGCCTTGCCCTGGGACTGGGTCAGGTTGTACTCGGCGTAGGCGGTCCCGGCCTCGGCGAGCTTCTTCTTGAGCGCCTCGCACTTGGCGCAGTTGGGATAGGTAAAGAGCAGGTAATCCATGCGTTCACCGCCTCATCGAAGATATGCCGGCCGCTCAGCCGATCTTGTCGTAGGTCGTCCGGTCCCGGAATTCCTGCTGCTTGCCGTCGTTCCAGGTCCGGACCGGCCGCATGTAGCCGACGATGCGGCTGTAGACCTCGGTCTCGTCGCCGCAGTCGGGGCACTGGTGCTGCCGGCCGCGCAGGTAGCCGTGGTTCATGCAGACGCTGAAGGTCGGGGTGATGGAGAAGTACGGCAGCTTGGTCTGGGCGATGCGCTGGACGAGCTTCTTGCAGGTCTCGCCGTCGATGGCCTCGGGCAGGAAGGCGTGGAAGATCGTGCCCCCCGTGTAGAGCGACTGGATCTCGCCCTGGTGCTGGATGGCCTCGAAGATGTCCCGGGTGGCGTCGACGTTGAGCTGGGTCGAGTTCGTGAGGTAGGGGTGCTTCTCGGTGCCCGAGGTGTAGATCCGGGGGTATTTCTGCCGGTCCAGCCGGGCCAGCCGGTAAGCCGTGGACTCGGCCGGCGTGGCCTCGAGGTTGTAGAGGTGGCCCGTCTCCTCCTGGAACTCGCGCAGGACGCCGCGCATGTGCTCGAGCGTCTCGACGGCGAAGTCGCGCCCCTCGGGCGTGCCGACGCCCTTCTTGAGGAAGTTCATCGAGGCCTCGTGCATGCCGCAGACGCCGATCGTCGAGAAGTGGTTGTCGAAGTGGCCGAGGTAGACCTGGGTGTAGGGCATCATGCCCTTGGCCAGCATGTTGTTGACGATCTCGCGCTTGGCCTCGAGCGTGTCCTTGGCGACGGTCATGAGGTCCTTGAGGCGGGCGAAGAAGTCCTCCTTGGACGAGGCCTCGAAGGCGGCCCGGTTGAGGTTGATGGTGACGACGCCGATGGACCCGGTCGAATCGCCGGGGCCCCACATGCTCCCCGGCCGGCGCATGAGCTCGCGCTGGTCGAGGTTGAGGCGGCAGCACATGGCCCGGATGTCGCCGGGGTTCATGTTCGTGCCGATGTAGTTCTGGAAATAGGGGATGCCGTACTTGGCCGTGGCGTCGAAGAGGAGCTTGGCCTTGGGCGAATCCCAGTCGAACTCGCGGCTGAGGTTGTAGGTCGGGATGGGGAAGGTGAAGACCCGGCCCTTGAGGTCGCCCTCGATCATGATCTCGAGGAAGGCCTGGTTGATCCAGTCGACCTCTTTCTGGTAGTCGCCGTAGCAGGTGTCGAGCTCCCGGCCGCCGACGACGGCCCGCTTGTTCTTCATGTCCTCGGGGATGGTCCAGTCGAAGGTCAGGTTGGAGAAGGGCGTCTGCCAGCCCCAGCGGCAGGGCACGTTGAGGCCGAAGATGAGCTTCTGCATGTCCTGCTTGACGTCCTCGTAGCCGAGGTTGTCGTGGCGGACGAAGGGGGCGAGCAGCGTGTCGACGCTCGAGAAGGCCTGGGCCCCGGCGAACTCGGCCTGCATCGTCCCGATGTAGTTGACCATGTGGAGGGTCAGGGTGTCGAGGTGCTTGGCCGGGTTGGAGTGGACCTGGTTGGGAACGTGGCCGAAGCCCTTGCGGATGAGGTTCTCGAGGGACCAGCCGGCGCAGTAGCCGACGATGGGGTAGCTCAGGTCGTGGATGTGGAACTCCCCCTCCTCGTGGGCCTTTTTGGCCCGCTCGGTGTAGATCTGGTTGAGGGCGAAGTTCGACAGGACCTCGCCCGAGACGCGGGCGTTGTGGCCGGCGA
Organism: uncultured Eubacteriales bacterium; assembly: GCA_964517245.1. GTDB lineage: Bacteria > Acidobacteriota > Aminicenantia > Aminicenantales > Saccharicenantaceae > RBG-16-66-30. Next base: position 10,915 of record CAZFBC010000024.1, read on the forward strand.
AGCTCTGGACGCCCTCGTTCGAGTTCTCGCGGATCTTCCGGTCGGCGTTGCTGAGGTAGTCCCTGACCAGCCGCTCGAGGTTGATACCGATCTTCTTGGCCTCGCGGATGCCCTTGTGCTTCTCGCGGTAGAGGATGTAGGACTTGGCGACCTCGTGGTAGCCCTGCTTCATGAGGACCATCTCGACGATGTCCTGGATCTGCTCGACGGAGGGAACGGTGTAGCCGCCGAACTTCTCGTCGATCATGAAGCTGACGATGTCGGAGGCGGTCTTGGCGACGGAACGGTCCTTGACGCCCTGCGACTGCAGGGCTTTGAAGATGGCGTTGGTGATCTTGTCCTGGTTGAAATCCGCGATGGTGCCGTCCCGCTTCTTGATCCTGCCGACCGCACTGACCATGACCTGCCTCCCTCTCCCTTCTCTGTCCGGCTCACAAGGCTGGGAATCGCCCCGGCGACGTGCTACTATCAACCCTTCCAGAAACCATGGCAAATGCACAAGGCCTCGAAGCCTTATCCCATATCTTGTGGAGCTATTGCAGGGAAAATACTAAATATTGTATTTTCCGAGGAGACTCTACACCTGCGTTCGGAAGCTTGTCAAGCCTTTTTCGGAGAATTTTTTAAGTCGTTGAGGTCGCTATGAATACTATCGAGATCAGGACCGGATCGAAGGAGGATTCCGTCGATCTGACGGCCGAGGTCGGGCGGCTCGTGGCCGCCTCGGGCGTCGCGGACGGGCTTTGCGTCGTCGCCGTCCCGCACACGACGGCCGGCGTCACCGTCAACGAGAACGCCGACCCCGACGTCCGGGCCGACATGGCCATGGCCCTGCGGCGGATCGTCCCCGAGGCCCTCCCCTACGCCCACGGCGAGGGGAACTCCCCGGCCCACGTCAAGGCGGCCCTCGTCGGATCGTCCGTGACCCTGCTCGTCGAGGGGGGGCGCCTCCGGCTCGGGACCTGGCAGGGGATCTTCTTCTGCGAGTTCGACGGGCCCCGGACGCGCCAGGCCTGGGTCCAGGTCGTCGGCGCGTAAGGGGACATGTACCGGGTACGTGTCCCCGATTTAAAAGCGGAGGCCCAACTTGCGCAGCTCCGCGGCCAGGTCGGTCTCCGGCAGGTAGCGGACCCCGGCGGCGAAGCCCGCGGCCAGGGCCCCCGCTACGTTCTCCTCCATGTCGTCGATGAAGACGCACTCGTCCGGACGGCAGCCCGCCGCGCGAGCGGCCGCCAGGTAGATGGCCGGGTCGGGCTTGAGGAGCCGGAGCTCGTAGGACAGGACGTAGGCGTCGAAGAACAGGACCTCGGGGAAGCGGCGCCGGACGAAGCCGAACCGCTCCGGGTCGGTGTTGGAGAGGAGCAGGGTCTTGTAGCCCGCTGTTTTGACCCTGGCCAGGACGCCGACCGCGGCCGGGTTCGGCGTGAAGATGTCGTTGTAGATGTCGTAGAAGTCGCCGTAGGACAGGGTCGCGCCGACGGCCGCGGTCACCCGCTCGTGGAAGCCGGCCGGGGTCACGGCGCCGCCGTCGAAGCTGCGGATGAGCTTGAGGTCGCCGTGGACCGCCGCCCGGACGTCCTCGAACGGCCGGCCGGCCTTCTCCGCCAGCTTGCGCAGGAAGACGGCGTTGTCGAACCAGAGGACGACGCGGCCCAGGTCGGAGATGACGGTTCGGATCATGAGGGGCCGTTATAGCAGAAATGCGGGCCGGGGACAACCGCCGGGCAAATCCTGTTGACATCCGGCCGGCGCGGGTCTATCCTGAAGCCATCCGATGCGACGTCCGAGTCAGCGGTCATCCAAGTTATCATAAATAAGGAGGGACTATGCCGACCAAGAGGACCACCCACCGCAGCTCCAAGGGGACCAAGCTCTACGCCGTGCGCGACGCCAAGGGCCGCTTCGTGGACATCCAGACCTACAAGCGCGCCCACGCCGCCGACATGAGGCGCAAGAGCAAGGCCGAAGTCGCCAAGAAGGCCAAGTAGCCCGCACCGGAGTCTCCGCGCGGCCCCGACCGGCCGGCCGCGCCTCTCGGTCCTTGTGGAAGACCTCTTCCATGGGTGGCCAACGTGCGCCCGCGGGCCTGTCCGGGACAGGCTCGTGCCGACGGAAGATCGGGGAGTTCCGGCAGAACCGCGATCCCTCGTTGTTCGGCGAGTGACACTTCGGACATTCGACCATCATTCGCCTCCCGTCCGCCCCGGCAGCGGCAGGCCCAGGCGTCTCATCAGGGCCTGAAAGCGCGCGTCGTCGCGCAGGGGCGCCCACTCGGGCAAACCGAGATAGGGCACGGCCTGATCGTGGTCCTCGAAGGCCTTGTAGAGCCACTCGATGGCCTTGTCCTTGTCACCGGCGTCCAAGTACCGCAGGGCGATCCCCTCGGCGCTCAGATATTCGGATCTCGCGTAGCGGGCCGCCAAGACCTCCGCGATGGCCCTTTGGGCCCCCTCGTAGCCGCCCTCCGCAAGCCCGCGGTCGAAGGCCGCGACGCGCTCGGGGTCCTTGGCGATCCTCATTCTCTGGTCGGCCAACTGTTCTTGGCGCAGGCCCTTGACGACGTAGTACCGCTGGAACTGGTTAAGGGCGATCCCCAGCCCGGGGTCGATCGCGAGCGCGGCTTTCGCGGCGGCGAGGGCGTCGTCGTAGCGCCCGAGGTACTGCAGGACGACGGCGGACATGGCATGGTAGAGGGCGTTGAACGGGTCCAGCTTGATCGCCCGCTCGCTGTGCTTGAGCCCTTCCGCGGCGCGGCCCCGGTTGGCCAGGAAATGGGCGTAATAGGCGTGGGCGTTGGCCCCGTTGGGGTTGAGCTCGAGGGTCCGTTTCCATTCCGGCTCGGCCCCCGCCCAATCCCATTCGGTCCATGTCAGATAGGCGGCCAGGACCTCGTGTGCCTCCGGCGATAACTCATCCAGTTCCAGGGCTTGGCGTACCAGCGTCCCGATCTTCGGGGTTTCACTGTATGGAATGAGGCCGAACTGCCTGCGTGCCGACCAGACCCACGCGAGACCGGCGTAGGCCGGGGCGTAGGAAGGGTCTTTCTGGAGCGCCGTCTCGAAGAGCCTCTGGGCCTCGTCGAAATCGGCCGCATTCAGCTTCTGCCAGTAAGCGTAGCCTTTAAGGACCGCCTCGTACGCTTCCGGGTTGACCGTCCGGGCGGAGGCCAAGCGGGCCTCCTCGGCCGGAAGGAGCTGGACCGCGAGCGCCTTGGCCACGTCCTTGGCGATTTGGCTCTGCACCGTCTGGACGCCCGTGAGCTCGCGCTCGAACGTGTCGGCCCAGAGCTGTGTCTGGTCCGTCACCCGGACGAGCTCGGCGGCGACGCGGAGCCGGCCCGCCTCGCTCCCGACGCTGCCCTCGAGGACATAGTCGACGCCGAGCTCGCGGCCGATCTGGTCGATGGGCGTCTCGGCCTTCTTGTAGCGCATGACCGAGGTGCGGGCGATGACGCTCAAGGCTTGGGGATGGAGGCGCCCGAGCTGGGTGATCAACTCCTGGGTGGTGCCGTCGGAGAGATACTCCTGCTCCGGATCGCCGGACGCGTTCGCGAACGGCAACACGGCCAGCCGGATCCCCGGTTCGGCGAAGCCTCCTCCGCCAAGGATCCGCTGCCGAACGCCGCCGACGTCGAGGCCGATGAGAACGGCCAGGACCGCCAGCCCCCCCACAACAAAATAGAGAACGCTCGAGCCGGGAAGCCTGCGTCTCGGCCGCCTGGCCCGGAGCGGCCGGAGGCCTTCGGCGACGGCCTCGAGGTCTTCCCGGAGCTCCTCCATGGTCTGATAGCGCTCGGCGGGCTTCTTGGCCAGGGCCCGGAGGACGACGTTGTCCAGGCCCTGAGGGAGGCCGGGCCGGAGCTTCGACGGCCGCGGCGGCTCCCGGTGGAGGATGGCGTGGATGACCGTCTGGTCGTGATCGCCCTTGAACGGCAGCTCCCCGGTGAGCATCTCGTAAAGGACCACGCCCAGGGACCAGATGTCGGTCCGGCCGTCGAGGTCCTCGGCCCGGGCCTGTTCCGGCGACATGAAGGATACGGTCCCGAGCGTGGTCATGCTCCTCGTCAGGGACGCCGCGCCGCGCAGCTTGGCCAGCCCGAAGTCCATGACCTTGGCCTGGCCTTTGTCCGTGACCATGATATTGGCGCTCTTGACGTCCCGGTGGACGATGCCCTTGTGATGGGCTTCGCCCAGCCCGGCGGCGACCTGGGAAGCGAGGGCCAGGGCCGCTTCCGTTCCAACGGCTCCTGCCCGGATGCGGTCCCTCAACGTCTCCCCCTCCACGAACTCCATGGCGATGCAGGGGCGGCCGGCGTCCTCCCCGACCTCGTAAATGGTGCAGATATGCGGATGCGATAGCGCCGCGGCCGCCCGGGCTTCGATGAGGAAGCGTTCCCTGAGCTCGGGGGCGTCCGCGAGGTGGGGAGGAAGGAACTTCAGGGCGACAGAACGCGTGAGGATGACGTCTTGGGCCTTGTAGACGACCCCCATCCCGCCGGCGCCGACCTCCTCGACGATCCGGTATTTCCCGGCGATGAGAGCGTCCTTGGAGATGGGAGGGGGAGGGGCGGCGAGGGTCCTCGTGACCGAAGCGCCCTCATGGCCGGCGCCCGCCTCAAACCCCGATGGCGCCCCGCAGTGGCCGCAGAACTTCTGGCCGTCCCGGTTCTCGGCGCGGCAGTTGGGGCATCTCATGGCGCGAGATCCTATTTCTTATCAGGAGCAGGGAGCTTCATCTTCCGCAGGAGCTCCTGAAAGCGCGGATCGGGATGAAGGTCGTCGAAATACGGCGTCACGCCGATATAGGGCATGAACGGATCATGAGGATCCAGGCCCTTCCCAAGCCATTCGATGGCCTTTTCCTTATCTCCGGCCAGAGCATAGAAGGACGCGGTGTCGCTCGGCAGAGAGAAAGTCTCCGGAAGGCGAGCGATCAGCGCTTCCGCCCCCCGCTTCATCGCCTCGGTGTATCCTTCCCGGGCGTAGCCCTCTTCGAGCGCCGCGTCGACCCTCGGATCGTTGTACATGAGCCTCATGTAGGTTTTGGAGGTCTCGAAAGCCTCTTTCACCATCCCCTTCCTATCGTAGGAGTACGAGAGGACTGCCGCGGCGATCGGATGGTCCTCCTGAAAGCGCAGGGCTTCCCGGGCCGCCGCGATGGCTTCGTCGTAGCGCCGCTGCATATACAGGACTGCCGCGTACCAGCCATGGACCAGCGGGTTGAAGGGATCGAGCTCGGAGGACCGTCGGCTGTGAGCCCTGGCCTCTTCGCCATAACCCAGGATCAACAGCAAATGGGCGTACATCGCCTGAGCGGTCGCGACGTTGGGATTAAGCTCGATGGCCCGCCTGAAGGCTCCCAAGGCGTCGTCCCAATCCCAATCGACCAACCACCTGGCCATGGCCAAAACCTCGTAGGCGCCGGCTAAACGGTCGTCCAGCTCGATGGCCCGCAGCGCCGCGGCCTTGGCCTTGGGCCCAGCCTCCTCGTGGGCCGCGAGGCCCATCTGGTTGCGAATGAACCAGACCCAGGCGCGGCCGACATAGGCCGCCGCGTAGGAGGGATCCTTCTCGAGGGCGAGGTCGAAATACTTCTCGGCAATGTCGATGTCGCCGGGAGTCGAGCGCATCCAGTAGTGGTTGCCCCTAAGGCAGGCTTCGTAGGCCTCGGGGTTGACGGGACGGGCCTTGGCCAGCGCGGCCTGCTCGGATGGCAGGAGCTTAAGGGCCAGGGCCTTGGCCACCTCCCTGGCTACGTCATTCTGCAAGGCCAGGATGCCCGCCATCTCCCGTTCAAAGACATCCCCCCAGAGCTGGGTTTGGTCCCGGACCTGGATGAGGTCGGCCGAAACCCGTACCCGGCTCCCCTCCCGCCGGGCGCTCCCCTCGAGAACGTACTCCACGCCGAGCTCCCGGCCGATCTGGTCGATCGGAGTGTCGGACTTCTTGTAGCGCATGACCGAGGTCCGGGCGATGACACCCAGGCTCTCGGGATGCAGGCGCCCCAGGAGCGTGATCATCTCCTGGGTCAGGCCGTCGGAGAGATATTCCTGCTCCGGGTCGCCGGTCAGGTTGGCGAAAGGCAGCACGGCCAGCTTCACTGCCGCCGTCCGGGGCTTGGCTTTGATCGGCCGCAGGCCCTCGGCAACCGCCGCCAGGTCTTCCCGGAGCTCCTCCATCGTCCCATAGCGGTCGGACATCTTCTTGGTCAGGGCCTGTCCGACGACATGGTCCATCCCGGGCACCAGCGACGGGCGGATCTTGATCAGCGATTCAGGTTCCTTATGGAGGATCGAATAGATCACGTTCTGGTCATGTTCGCCTTGGAAGGGAAGCTTGCCCACCAGCAGCTCGTAGAGCACAACACCAAGCGACCAGATATCGGTGCGCGGATCGAGCTCCTCGCCCCGGGCCTGCTCCGGCGACATGTAGGCCACGGTGCCCAGGGTCGTCTGGCTCTTCGTGAGCGACGACCCGCCCCTGAGCTTGGCCAGCCCGAAGTCCATGACCTTGGCCAGGCCCTTGGCCGTGACCATGATGTTGGCGCTCTTGACGTCCCGGTGGATGATGCCCTTGCCGTGGGCTTCCCCCAGCCCGGCCGCGACCTGGTCGACGAGATCCACGGCCTCCCCGGGCTCGAACGGCCCCTTCCGGACCTTGTCGCGCAACGTCTCGCCCTCCACATATTCCATGGCGATATAGGGACGGCCCTCGCTCTCGCCGACCTCGTGGATGACGCAGATGTTGGGGTGGGAAAGCGCCGC
>CAZFBC010000025.1:0-17355 GCA_964517245.1 uncultured Eubacteriales bacterium
CCGGCCTCGCGGGCCGCGGGGGCGGGGCGGGAGGCGCCGCTCGAGTTCGACGGCTGCACGAGCATCCTCGTCGGCCGGCTGGCCTCGGTCGACGGCTCGACCATGACCTCCCACTCCTGCGACTCCGGCACGGACCGGACCTGGATGACCATCGTGCCCGGGGCCAAACACAAGCCGGGGACCATGGCCAAGGTCTATTACGAGCCCAAGCGGTCCCGGGGGCCGAACGACATCGACCGGCTGGTGACGGGCGAGATCCCGCAGGCCGCCGAGACCTACGCCTTCCTCAACGCCGCCTACCCCATCATGAACGAGCACCAGCTGGCCATCGGCGAGACGACGATCGGCAGCCGGCGCGACCTCGTCAGCGACGCCGGCATCATCGACGCGCCCGAGCTCTACCGGCTCGTCCTCGAGCGGGCCAGGACCGCGCGCGAGGCCATCCGGGTCGCCGACGAGCTGACCCGGGAGTGGGGCTACAACGACTGGGGCGAGTGCTTCACCTTCGCCGACACGAAGGAGGTCTGGCACTTCGAGATCCACGGCCCGGGCAAGTGGAAGAAGGGCGCCGTCTGGGCCGCCCAGCGCGTCCCGGACGACGAGATCGGCGTTTCCGCGAACGCGGGGCGGATCCGCGAGATCGACCTGGACAACGCGGACTATTTCATGGCCTCGGCCAACGTCACGGCGCTCGCCGAGGAGATGGGCTACTGGTCGAAGGCGGGCGGCCGGCCGTTCGAGTTCTGCTACGCCTACAACCCCGACTCGCGGACGAGCATCTACTGCCGGCGGCGGGAGTGGCGGGTCCTGAGCCTGCTGGCGCCGTCGCTCAAGCTCCACCCCGAGTCGGAGAACTACCCCTTCTCGGTCAAGCCCGAGAAGAAGGTCGGCGTCGCCGACGTCCTGGCCATCTTCCGCGACACCTACGGCGGGACCGACTACGACATGACCCGGACGCTCACGGCGGTCAACCGGAAAGGGGAGACGGTCAAGAGCCCGGTGGCGACGCCGTTCATGAACTCGGACGTCATGGCCCTGTTCCGGCTCAAGCGCGAGCGGACCATCTGCTCGCCGGCCGCGACCTACCTCCAGGTGACCCAGTCGCGCGACTGGCTGCCCGGCCCCATCGGGGGGATCGTCTGGCTCGGCTACGACAACCCGGCGACGACGCCGCACGTTCCCATCTACATCGGGATCGCGCAGATGCCCGACTCCTACATGGTCGACGGCCGCTACGGCTTCAGCCGCGACTGCGCCTGGTGGGCCTTCCGGACGGTCAGCCGGCTGGCCAACTTCCGCTGGCAGCAGATGTCCGGGGACATCGAGAAGGTCTGGAAGGGGATCGAGGACAAGGCCTTCGCCGGCCAGGCCCAATTCGAGGAGGAGGCCCTGGCCCTCTGGGAGAAGGACCCCAAGAAGGCCCGCGAGCTGCTGACGAAGTACTCGCACGGCCTGGCCAACGAGGCCGTGTCCGAGTACTGGAAGCTCGCCGACGTCCTCTGGTTCAAGTACTCCGGCAGCTTCTAAATTGACCGTCATCGGCCTGCACGTCCTCGATTTCGCGATCGTCCTCGTCTTCATCCTCATCGTGCTGTGGCTCGGCTGGCGGGCCTCGCGTAGGACCAAGACGGCCGAGGACTTCTATGTCGCGGGGCGGAAGCTCGGCAAGTTCTACCAGTTCTTCCTCAACCTGGGGACGTCGACCAACGCCGACCAGGCCATCGTCGTCTCCCGCGAGGTCTACCGCCAGGGCGTCGGCGGCATGTGGATCCAGTACCTCGTCCTCTTCCTGACGCCGTTCTACTGGTTCACCACGGCCTTCTTCCGCCGCATCCGGCTGGTGACCATCGGCGACTTCTTCGCCGAGCGCTTCAAGAGCCGCTTCCTCGCCGCCGCCTTCGCCGTCTTCACCCTGTTCATGGCCTTCCTCGGCAACGGCGTCGGCTACATGGTCGCGGCCAAGACCATGATGGCCCTGACGCCCAAGCCCGCCGCGAAGTACACGGTCGCGGAGCGGCAAAGCGTCGACCTCTTCAACGAGTACCGCGCGCTCCAGGCCCGGGCGGACAAGGTCGAGCTCGAGCCGGTCGAGGCGGCCCGCCTGACCGAGCTCGGCGAGCGGCAGAAGAAGGGCGAGCTCAAGGCCTTCATCTCCTACACCGACTCGATCTCGATCTACCTCGTCTACACGGTGATCGTCGCCGTCTACACGATGATGGGCGGGTTCCTGGCCGCGGCCATCACCGACGTCATCCAGGGGTTCCTGCTGACGACCTTCTCGCTCATGCTCATCCCCATCGCCCTGCACCGGGTCGGCGGCTTCGCCGGCCTCCACGCCACGGTGCCGGACTTCATGTTCCGGCTCTTCGGCTCGTCGGCGACGAGCGAGTACGCCTGGTACACCATCCTGGCCATGGTCCTGGCCAACCTTGTCTCCATCATCGCCGTGGCCACGGGCATGCAGACCGCCGGGTCGGCCAAGAACGAGATGACGGCCCGGGTCGGCATGATCGGCGGCATGTTCTTCAAGCGCGTCATCATGATCTTCTGGGCCCTGACCGGCCTCCTGGCCATCGCCCTCTACTCCGGGCGGCTCCACGACCCCGACCTCATCTGGGGCCACATGACCATGGACCTGCTCTTCCCCGGGGCCATCGGCCTGATGATGGCCGGCATCCTGTCGGCCAAGATGTCGGCCCTGGCCGGGTCGAGCGTGTCCTACTCGGCCCTGTTCATCCGCAACCTCTACCAGCCCTTCGTCAAGCCCAAGTCGGACCGCCACCTCATCAACGTGGGGCGGGTCGCCATCGGCGCGACCCTGCTCGGCGGCGTGGGCGCGGCGCTGTTCATCGGCAACCTCCTCGACCTGTTCAAGTACTTCATCTCGCTGCCGGCCATCTTCGGCGCGGCCATCTGGCTGGGCTTCCTGTGGCGGCGGGTGACGCGGCCGGCGGTCATCGCCCAGGTCTTCGTCTGCTTCGCCATCTACGCCCTCGTGCCCAACGTCTTCCAGTCGCTCGAGTGGGCCCGGACGCGCGACGCGTTCCTCCGCGAGACCCGGCCGCGCGCCGTCGTCATCACGACCCAGGCGGTCCGCGAGGACGTCGAGGCCGGGCGGGCGGCCGCGGTCGGCCAGGTCATCCGCAGGGAGCAGGTCAACCCGCCCGAAGGCATCTTCTACGAGAAGGTCGCCCGCCGCGACGCGGGCGACCCGGAGTCGCCCCGGATCGGCATCGGCCGCTTCCACGCCGAGCTCTGGGTCCTGAGCTGGTTCGGGGCGGACTTTTCGGGCTTCTCCAAGGCCCAGCTGAGCGCGGTCCGGTTCGGGTTCGACGCCCTGTTCCCGTTCGTCCTGCTCTTCCTGCTGAGCGCGTTCACCCGGCCCGTGCCCAAGGCCGACCTCGACCGCTTCTTCGCCAGGGTCCACACGCCGGTCCAGCCGACGCCCGAGGCGGAGGAGCGGGCCCTGCGCCACGCCGTCGAGCACTACGAGGAGGCGGTCGAGCGGCACAAGCTCAAGCCGGGGTCGAACTGGGAGATCATGAAGCCCAAGCTCGTCGACGTGCTCGGCTTCGCCGGCTGCTGGGTCCTCGTCGGCGTCGTCATCCTGCTGCTCTGGCTCGTCGTCAATTGGGGGTCGTGAGACCTGTGTTCCCGCGCTCGACGGACGCCCCGGCGCCTTTCGGGGAACAGGGACCGTGTCCCCCGGTCAACGCCAGACGAGGACGCCGGCGGGGGGAAGCGGGTTGGCGCCGAGGAGGATCCGCGAGCCGGCGGCGACCGGCACGGCGTACGGCCGCGACGAGTAGTTGACGGCGACGTAGAAGCCGTCGCGCCACTCGACGTAGACGCCCGGCGGATGGCTCTCGGGCGCGGCCCCGGCCCGCCCGTAGACGAGCCGCAGGACGTCCCGCTCGAGCGCGCCGTCGACCGTGTCGGCGCCGATGTAGGTCACGGTGCCGCGCCCCAGCCGCCGGGTCACGACCGCGGGCTGGCCGGCGTAGAACTGGTCGGCGTAGACGGCCAGCGTCTCGGCTCCCGAGCCCGGCGCCGGCGCGAGGACGTCGGCCCAGCTGTTCCAGGCGTAGCTCTTCCCCCCGGCGCCCTTCATGCGGACGAGGCCGCGGTCGCCGTCGAGGAGGTTGTCGAAGAGCTCGACGCCCGCGCCGACGAGGGGCGCGACGAGTCCGGCCCACGGCGCCTCCGGGAGCTGCCCGCTCTTCACTTTCTGGCCCGTCCGGCAGGTCAGGACGAGGTGGCCGCCGCCCTCGACGTAGCGCGTCCACTTGGCGACGAGGGCCTCGTCGACGAGCTGGTAGGCCGGGGCGACGAGGAAGGGGTAGGCCGCGAAGTCGTCGCCCTCGCCGACGTAGTCGAGCGGCGCCCCGGCCGCCTTGACCGCGGCCATGAGCCGGTTGCGGTGGCCCCAGGTGTCCCAGAGCGCGGTCTGCCGGTGGGTCTCGAGGTCCCACAGGACGTCGTGGCTCCAGAGGAAGGCGGTCCGCCGCGCCGCGAGCCTCTCCGGCATCCGGGCCGCCGGGTCGTAGAGCTCGCGGAGCCCGCGCATCTCGGCGATGACCCGGGCGAACTCGAGCCCGCCCGGCGAGACCGTGACGCCGTCCGGCCCGACGATCCCCGCGTGGTAGAGCTCGCTGCCGAAGAGCGGCTGGCGGAAGCGGTAGGTGCAGGCGAACGACAGCCCGCCCCCGAAGGCGTGCCACAGCCACATGCGGACGGCGCCGGGCGCCGGCTGCGGGTTGATGCGGGCCCAGTTGACCTGGCCCGGCTGGAGCTCCATGACGCCGGTCACGCCCTTGAACGACCGGAAGTAGTCGGCGGCCATGGCCAGGCGGTGGGGATCGCCCAGCCGGAAGCCGAGCTCGCCGAGGTTCTTCACGCCGCGCACCGGGTACATCGTGAACGAGATGAAGTCGAGGCGGTCGGTGCGGCGCGGGTCGGCCGACTCGGTGACGTTCATGTAGTTCGTCGTGATCCACTGTTCCGGGCGGACGTGCTCGCGCAGGACGTCGCGCTGCAGGTGGAGGTAGGCGGCCTGGGTGTCGGCCGTGAAGCGGCGGAAGTCGAGGACGGCGTGCGGGCTCAGGGAGTCCTCGCCGAAAAGCGTCTCGTTGGGGATGAGGACCTGGGCGAACGAGTCGTAGGCCGTGCTCCAGAACGCGCCGCCCCAGGCCTCGTTCATGGCCTCGACCGTCCCGTACCTGCGCTGGAGCCAGGCCTGGAAGGCGAGCCGGGCCGAGGGGCTGTAGTCGGGCGGGCCGTAGGGCTCGTTGTCGAGCTGCCAGCCCCAGACGCGCGGGTCCCGCCCGTAGCGGCGGCCGAGCTCGGCGACGATGCGCCGCGTGTAGCGGACGAAGACGTCGCTCGCGAGCGAGCCGTTGGCCCGGGTGCCGTGCTCCATGCGGCGCCCGTCGCCGCGGACGAGGTAGATCTCCGGGTGCTTCTCGCCGAGCCAGGCGGGCGGACAGGGCGTCGGCGTGCACAGGATGACCTTGAGCCCGGCCCGGGCGGCCAGGTCGACGGCCCGGTCGAGCCAGGCGAAGTCGAACGAGCCGTCGCGCGGCTCGAGCCGGCCCCAGGCGAACTCGCCGAAGTGGGTGAACTCGAAGCCGAGCTCGGCCATCCTGCGGAGGTCGCGCTCCCACTGCGAGGCGGGCCAGTGCTCGGGGTAGTAGTAGGCGCCGATCGTCATCAGGTCGGCCCTGGGGAAGAAGCGCCCGGCGTCGGGCGCCGGGCCCGGTGCCGCGGTTTGCGCCGCCGCGGCGAGCCCGGCGAACGCGGCGATAAGGAGCGTCGCGGCGAAGATCTTTCTCATGGCTTGCTCCTCGGGAGGCGCCCCGCCAGCTGGCCGCAGGCGGCGGCGATGTCGGCGCCCTTCGACAGGCGCACGGTCACGTTGACCTTCCGCTCCTCGAGCCGGCGCAGGAAGCGGGCGACCTCGGCCTCCGACGGCGTCTCGAAGGCCAGACCCTCGACCGGGCTGTAGGCGATGAGGTTGACCTTGGCCCGGAGGCGGCGGGCGACCGCGGCCAGGCCGTCGGCGTCGTCGAGGGAGTCGTTGAGGCCGCGGATGACGATGTACTCGAGCGTGACCATGCGGCCGCCCGACCGGACGTAGGATTCGGCCGCGGCGACGACCTCCTCGAGCGGGAAGCGGCGGTTGATGGGCATGAGCCGGTCGCGGAGGCGGTCGGTGACGGCGTGGAGGGAGAGCGACAGGTTGATCTGGAGGTCGAGGGCCACGAGCCGCTTGAACGAGGGGACGTAGCCGGCCGTCGAGACGGTCATGCGGCGCGCGGCGATGGCCAGGCCCGCGGGCTCGTTCATGATGCGGATCGCCTTCTCGACGTTGGCCCAGTTGTCGAGGGGCTCGCCCATGCCCATGAAGACGTAGTTGGTCGGCTCGCGGCCGGTCTCCCGCTCCAGGCCGATGACCTGGCCGGTGATCTCGGACGGCCGGAGGTCCCGCTTGAAGCCGCCGAGGCCGCTGGCGCAGAAGGCGCAGGCGAACTTGCAGCCGACCTGGGTCGAGAGGCAGACCGTCAGGCGCCGGCCGGACGGGATGAGGACCGTCTCGACGTGCTCGCCGTCGCCGAGCCGGAAGAGGAATTTCGTCGTCCCGTCGGCCGAGGCGCGCCTGTCGGCGATCTCCGGGAGGGCGGCGGCGAAGCGCGCCGCGAGCTTCCCGCGCAGGGCCTTCGACAGCGTGGTGAGGTCCTCGAAGCCCGCCGCCTTCTTCTTGTAGAGCCCGTCGAAGACCTGGGCCGCCCGGAACGGCCTTTCGCCCATCGCCTCGAGCTCGGCCCGCAGCTCTTCGAGCGTCAGGTCGCGGATATCAAATGGGGGACATGATGCCATTTCCCCAATTCTATCACAGAGACCGCCTCCCGGCTCGCATGACAACGCTTTCCGCTCATGTCCCCCTTTTGAGGACGGCGAGGGTCTCGATGTGGGGGGTGTGGGGGAAGAAGTCGTAGACCCGGAGGCCGGCGAGCTGGTACGCGCCGAGCAGCCCCTTCAGGTCCCGGGCGAGCGTCGTCGGGTTGCACGAGAGGTACAGGACGAGCGGCGCGGGCTCGTCGGCGAGCCCGGCGACGATCGACGGCGCGACGCCCCGCCGCGGCGGGTCGAGGACGATGACGTCCGGCTCCCGGTCCAGGACCTCCGCGAGCCACTCCTCGGTCGTCCCCTCGCAGACGGCGAAGTTCCCGACCCGGTTGAGGGCCAGGTTCTTCTTGAGGAAGGCGACGTTGGCGGCCTCGGACTCGACGCCGAAGACCTCGCGGGCCCCCTTCGCCAGGGACACGCCGAAGGTGCCCAGGCCGCAGTAGAGGTCGACGACCGTCGGCTCGGGCCGCACGTCCCCGCCGCCCTCCGCGCCCGTCACCGCGGCGCCCAGGTCGACGAAGACCCGCTCGAGGATGCCGACGTTGGCCTGGAAGAACGACCGCGCCCCGATCCGGAAGGTCAGCCCCCCGACGCGCTCCTCGACGAAGTCGCGGCCGAAGAGCTTCTCGTCGCGCCGCCGCTTCCCGTCGTAGACCGAGGCGACCGCCCCGACGAGCGCGTGCTCGCGCTTCAGCGCCTCCAGCGCCTTGCCGAGCGCCTGCGCCTCCGCCCCCGAGGCGAGGTCGACCGCGACGACCGACTCGCCGCTCGACCGGCTCGTCCGGACCTCGACGCCCTCCACGGAGTCGAACGGCCCCTCGTCGACGGCCTCCCGCACCCGGGCGAGCAGCGCGTTCACCCGGTCCGGCACGAGCGCGCACCCGTCGACGGCCACGAACGAGGCCTGCTCGCCGGGCTCGTTGTAGGCGAACCGGGCCCGGCCCTCCTCCCGCGCGACGCGCAGCCGGATCTTGTTCCGGTAGCCCCAGACCTCGGGCGAGGGGACGACCGGCGGCGCCTCGAACGGGCGCTTGAGCTCGCGGGTCATGATCTCCGCGACCTGGCCCGCCTTGACCTCGAGCTCGAGGGCGTAGTCCATGTCCTGGTAGGGCGAGCAGGCGAGGTAGTGGGCGCACCGCGGCTCGACCCGCGCCGCCGACGCCTCGACGATCCGCAGCGTCCGCGCCTCGGCGTAGCTCTTCCTGTCCTTGAGGAGCTCGACCTCGACCGTCTCGCCGGGCAGGCCCCGGTCCGTGAACACGACCTTCCCTTCGGCCAGGCCCAGCCGCCTCCCGGGGTAGACGATCTTGTCGATGCGGATGATCATGGGCCCGGCGCCCCCCGGCGCGACGGGAACTCCGCGTAATCCCGGAGGTCGACGACCGCCCCCTTGGCGCTCCACGGGACGCCCATCTCGGACGGCAGGCGCCCGGCCTCGTAGCAGGCGGCGAAGGCCTCGTCGAGCCCGTCGACGACCAGGCGCTTCGATCCCGGCGTCGAGACGGCCAGGCGCGGCGCGCCCGGGCCCGCCACGACGCGCACCAGCCCCGCCGGGAATTCGCGCACCTCCGGCATCGAGTCCTGGATGCCGTTGACGCACAGGGTCTGGCTCGCCGCCGCCTCGAGGCCGCAGAGCGGCCGGGCGCCCTCCCGGCCGACGTCGGCGATCGACAGCCACAGCTTCCTCATCGGCTCGGCGTCGGGCAGGCCGTAGTCCTTGCGCGTCCCGTCGGGGAATTCCGCCCACAGGCCCGAGGCCCGGCTGTCGCACCGGACGACGCCGCGCTCGAACTCGTAGCTCGCGACCGGGCCCCGGTCCGCCATCGAGGCGTGGCTCGCCAGGAACAGGATCTCGACGCCCTCCTCCGTCCGGACCCGCACGGCCGCCGTGTCGAAGTTCTCGATGGGGTTGGCCCGGTAGAGCTCGGCCTCGACCTCGGCCGGCCGGGCGCTCGCGTCCGTCGCCTTCCCCAGGACGTAGAACATGTTGTGGAGGTCGTGGGCCATGGCGTTCTGGGCCGGGCTGTCGAGGACCCAGGCCCCGGCGGCGTCGCGCTTCCTCCCGGCCCAGTCGTTCCGGGCGTAGTAAGCGTCGTCCCGCGGCCAGAGGTAGAGGCAGCGGAACCTCTTCGGCGCGCCGAAGAGGCCCGCCCGGACGTCGGCCTTCAGGGCCTGGACGGCCGCGCTGAAGGACCACTGGTAGCCGACGGCCACCCAGCGGCCCGAGGCCCTCTCGGCCGCGACCGCCGGCCGGACCTCCTGGATCGTCCCGGCCGCGGGCTTCTCGCAGAGGACGTGGCTGCCCTTGGCCAGCGCGAACGCGGTCTGGGCCATGTGGTGCTGGATGGGCGAGGACAGGACGGCCAGGTCGGCCTTCCTGTTCCTGTAGAAGTCCGCCAGGCTGACGAAGCAGGGGACGCCCTCGGCCCGCATCGCCACGTACTGCTCGGAGCGGTTGGGCTGGGGATCGACGGCCCCGGTGATGCGGAAGAGGCCCTCGTCCTTCCTGGCCAGAAGCTCCCGGAGGTAGACCGCGCCCATGCCGCCGACGCCGACCATGACCAGGGAAACGGGTTGGAGCAACGGACCTTCCTCGCGGCTAATACTGACACAGTTTGGCGTGCTCGTCCAGCAAGGCCATGTAGTTGTCGTACTTCGTGCCCACGGCGATGCTGTGGCTCGCGCCGAGGATGAACCGGCCGCCGGGCTTGGCGCACTCCATGGCCCGCCGGACGTCGTCCCGGACGTCCTCCGGCGTCCCGCCGACGAGGTTCTCGACGGCGACCCCGCCCCAGAGCGCGATCCGGTCGCCGTAGTCCCGCTTCAGCCGGCAGATGTCCATGCCCGCCGTCGGCTGGATGGACTGGTAGGCGTCGAAGCCGATCTCGACGAAGAAGTCCATGAGCATGTTGATGTTGCCGCAGCAGTGCTTGAGGACCTTTTTGCCGAAGCGCCCCCGGACGCTCCGGACCCGCTCCTTGTTGGCCTCGAGGAAGAGGTCGCGGAACGTCGCCGGCCCGATGAGCGGCCCCGTCTTGTAGCCGAGGTCCTCGGCCCACATCACGGCGTCCGAATCGGGGTGGATCATGACCTCGTCGGCCAGGTTCTGGCGCCGCACCTCGAAGGCCGTCGCCGCCCGGACCGCCTCCGGGTTGGCGGCGATCTCGAGGAGACCCCGCTCCATGCCGCCGAGGAGCACGATGCCGACCGACCCGCCCGAGGGCCCGCAGATGTACTTCTCGCCCTTGAGCTCCCGGACGACCGCGTCGAGGATCCGCCACGACCGCTCGTCGCGCCGCGGCGGCTCCGGCTCGCGCTCGAACTCGGCCGCGGTGAAGACGCGGGCGTCCCGGACCGGGTCGCGGACGCAGGTGATGTCCCGCGTCGCCTCCGAGAGCCTGTAGACGCGGCCCTCCCGGTCCTCCCAGGTCACGGCGTCGATCCGCCGCGGCGGCGGGGCCGCGTCCGGCGGCGGCAGCTCCCACGTCGCCATCGGGAAGGTGACGATGTCGAGCGGCAGCTTCCGGTGGAGCGCGATGTGGTCCTCGACCCAGCTCTGGGCGACCTCGTCGTGCCGGCCCTCCCAGAAGGCGATCTGCGACCGGGCCTTGGCCCGGAGGTAGGTCTCGTGGCCGAGGACGCGTTCGACCGTGTCGAAGTCGACGGCGAACTCCGCGTAGGGGACCCGGTCGGGGATGCCGCCCTCGAGCGCTACCCGGACCCTCTCCTTCGAGGTCACGCCTTCCCCCTCTTTCTCTCGAGGAGGTCGGTCTCGGCGAACTTCTTCGTCCGCCGGTCGAAGCGCAGGGTCTTGACCTCGAAGCCCCCGAGGCGGACGGCCGTCCGGGCCCCGAGCGACGGCAGCTTGACGACCGCCCGCCGGGGCCGTCCGGTCGGCTCGAACAGGCGGACGACGACATCCCGCCCGTCCTCGGACCTCTTGAAGGCCGTGACCTCGACGGCGTCCCCGTCGACCGCGACCCCCGCGGCCTCGCGTTTCCTCCCGCCGGGCGGGAAGTAGGCCAGCGCGTAGGGCGCCTCGTTGCGGGCCAGGGCCTCGCGGCCGACCCGCGCCAGGCGCTCCCCGGCCGGGCCGCCGGCGAGCCAGAAGCGGAACGTCCGCTCGCCCGTGTCCTGGCGCGGGACGAACCTGTCGCGGGCCACGGCCAGCCCGTCCTCCCAGGTGTCCGCGGCGTAGGCCGGCGACCTCAGGAGCGACAGCCGCAGCTCCGCGCCGTCCCAGTCCGAGCCGTAGGTGCCGTCGTTCACGACCGTCAGCGCCGCCCCGTCCTCCTCCGAGACGAGGGCCAGCCACTTCTGGGCCACGGCCTCGTCGCCGTTCGACGGCAGCTCGTCCGCTCCGAAGGCGACCTGGCCCAGGAAGCGGGGCGCCCGCAGCCGCGGCCTCAGCCCGAGCTTGAGCATCGCGTCGCGCTCGGCCCAGAAGACGCGGACGCCGATCTCGATCTCCGTCCCCCGCTTCGGGAGCCCGTAGCGGAGGACGAGGCGCGAGTCCCCGTAGGCGAGGATGGCCTCGACGACGGTCCGGACCTCGCCGTCCTCGATGACCCGGACCGGCGCCAGCCCGCCCTCGCGGAGGCCGGCGAAGCGGGCCGCCTGTTCGGGCGTCGCCGGCCCGAACGCCCCCTCGAGCGCCCGGAAGCTCCGGACCTTCATGCCCCAGGGGTCGGCGTTGTCCCGGACGACGAGCGGGGCGAACGCGCCCGGCTCGAGGAGGTCGGTCCCGCCCGCCCGGTAGGCGGAGAGCAGGCCCGTCCGCGCGTCGACCGAGGCGGTGAGGTCGGCGGTCGTCACGGTGAAGGCGCCGCCCTCCTCGACGACCGCCGGCTTGGGCTTCTCCGCCAGGCTCTCGAGGCGGCAGGAGAAGCGGCTCAGCCGGCCGGGCGCGAGCACGGCCTCGAAGACGACGCGCTTGCGCCACTCGACGCTGAGGTTGCTCTCCTCCTTCTCGGCCTGCGACGGGAGCGCTCTCTTGCCCGCGAAGACGCGCGGGTGCCAGAAGGTCTTCGTGAAGTTCGGCTCCCAGGGCTCGAGCTCGCACTCGACGGTGGCCCGCACGGCGTGGGCGTGGGGGTTGTAGACCAGGATGGGGACCTCGCCCGCGGCCGCCTTCGGCTGGCCGGCGGCCAGGGCGAAGAAGGCCCGGGCCTTGAGCCGCGACAGGATCTCGAGGCCGTGGCCGATCTGGCGCAGGGCGCCCTCCTCGCCGGCCGGGACGGCCGAGCCGGGCAGGATGTCGTGGAACTGGACGAAGGCCAGGTCGCGCATGACCTCCTCGAGGTCGGCCTGCGGATAGGGCATCAGGCCCCCGAGCCAGGCGGCCGTGGCCATCTTCTCGGCAGAGAAGAGCTCGTTCTCGAGCCGGCGGTGGCCCTGCTTGACCCGGGCCATCGAGGTGTAGCAGCCGACGGCCCAGGGATTGAGGTCCTTCTCCCGGCGCGGCAGCTCCGCCCGCACGGCCTCGAGCTCGCGGAAGTAGGCGTCGGGCGTCGAGTGGACGAGGTCGAGGTCGGGGCGCTCCCTCTTCAGGGCGTCGAGGTCGTCGAGGTCCCGGCGCGACGGCCCGCCGCCGTGGTCGCCGATGCCCCAGAGATGGACGGTCGGCCCGCCGCCGGGGTTCTCTTCGAGCCACTTCTCCAGCCGCTCGCGCTCCCGGCCCCCGACCGAGCAGTAGTGCGCGGAGGCGCGGGTGGCCAGCACCTCGGAGCCGTCGTAGCCGACCCAGACGAACTCGTCGCGGGGGAGGGGGCATTCCCGGTTCCCCGGCCGGCAGCAGAGATAGCTGTCGTAGCCGCTCTTGGCCAGTATCTGGACGAGGCCGCGGGTGTGCCCGAAGGGGTCGAGGTTGACCGCCGTCCGCGGCTCGACCCCGAGCTTGTCCTTGAAGTAGCGGCGGCCGAGGAGGACCTGGCGGACGAACGATTCGCCGCTCGGCATGTTGCAGTCGGGCTGGACCCACCAGCCGCCCATGACGTGCCACTTCTTCAGCCGGACGAGCCGGCGGATCCTCTTGAAGAGGTCCGGCTCGTGCTCCTCGACCCAGCGGTAGAGCACGGCCTCGTTGTGGCAGAAGACGAAGCCGGAGCGCTTCTCGCAGAACTCGGCCGCCTGGCGGAAGGTCGACAGGGCCTCGCCGGCGCCCTCCTGCCACTCCCAGAGCCAGACCGGGTCGAGGTGGGCGTTGGCGACGAGATGGATCCTGCGCTTGGCCATGGGCGACCTCCGCGTGGATTATATGGAGAGGCAGGGCCCGAAAGCAAACGCCGCGCGGCGGGAGGAGCGGCCGGCGCGGGACTCGGCTACGAGCGGGCCGGTCCGCGGAGCAGGCGGGCGGGGAGGGTGACGACGGCCTTGAACAGGTCGAAGACGGCGCCGACCGTGATGCCGAGGAGCCGGAAGGGGATGAGCAGGAGCCAGACGAGCGGATAGAGCAGGAGCGCCAGCAGGGCGATCGGCCAGCTGATCACGAAAAGGATGAGCCACAGCAGGAACTTGATCATGGGTTCGTCTCCTCGTCCGTGTATACGGACGCCCGCCGCCATTGGTTCACCATCAAATGGGGGACATGATACTCTGTCCCCATTTTCTTTGGATTGGCCTCGAGAGCGAACTCGGTTAGAATGGGCCCAAGACCCGGGGTCACGTACCCGAGGTACATGTCCCCGCGTATCCCCGCAGGAGGCGCCCATGGTGCTAGTCAGCGGCATCGCCGTCGTCGACCTCATCGCCAGCGGGCTCGAGCGGCTGGCCCGTCCGGGCGAGCTGGTCTTCGGCTCGGTGAGCGCGTCGCCCGGGGGGCACGCCTGCAACGTCTCGATCGACCTCGTCCGGCTGGGCTTCCCGAAGTCCGGGGTCCTGGCCGTCTTCCCCGCCGGCCGCGACCTCTTCGGCGGCTATCTCGCCCGCCGGCTGAGGGAGCAGGGCGTCCGGGCCCGGCCCGTCCTGGCCGCCCGGGCGCCGACCTCGCTCGACCTCATCCTCGTCGCCCGGGGAGAGGATCGGCGCTATCACGCCGACCCCGGGGCCAACGTCGAGATGGAGCCCGGGCCGGTCCTGGCCCTCCTCGAGAAGCACCGGCCGCGCGTCTACTACGCCGGCGGGGTCGGGCTCCTCGGCCGGTTCGACGCCGGATTGGCCGGGGTCCTCCGCCGGGCCAAGGCGTTGGGCGCGCTGACCTTCGTCGACGTCGTCAGCCCGTACCGCAAGACCTGGGCGTTTCTCCGCCGGGCCCTGCCCTGGACCGACCTCTTCCACTGCAACGGCGACGAGGCCGCCTCGCTCACGGGCCTGCGCGACCCGGCCGCGGCCGCCGCCGCGATACGCGGCCTGGGGGCCGGGAGCGCGTTCGTCACGCTGGGAGGCGAGGGGGTCGCGGCCGCGGTGCCCGGGGCCGCCTTGCGCCTCGGCGCCTTCTCCGTCCGCGTCGTCGACCCGACCGGCTCCGGAGACGCGTTTACGGCCGGCCTCATCGCCGGGATCCACGGGGCCCTGGCCGTCAACCGCCCGATCGGGGAATTCTCGCCCGGGGACTGGACCGGCGCCCTCCTCTACGCCTCGGCCTGCGGCGCCGCCTGCGCGACCGGCGTCGGCACGACGGCCGCCGTGGACGCCGGGAAGGTCGAAGGACTCGTCCGGAGGCAGGGCGGAGCGCTCGGCCGGGCCGCCGTCGTCGGCGTCGCGTCGGCCGGTCAGCCCGCGGCCAGCTTGTCGCGGGCTTCGCGCAGGGC
The DNA here is from genome assembly GCA_964517245.1 of uncultured Eubacteriales bacterium. GTDB lineage: Bacteria > Acidobacteriota > Aminicenantia > Aminicenantales > Saccharicenantaceae > RBG-16-66-30. The sequence continues at coordinate 14,655 of CAZFBC010000025.1, forward strand.
CAGGACGTTCCGCGGGTCGCAGTCGTAGGCCACGACGCCGCAGCCGAACAGGAGCCCGGGCTGGCCGCGGGTCGCGGCGAGGAGGCGCTCGGCTTCCGCCCTGACCGCCTCCGGCGTCCCCGTGTGGACCAGCCGGGCGTCGACGCTCACCCGCAGGGGCCGTCTCTCCTCCCGGCATCTCTTCGCGAAAAGCCCCAGGTCGGAGCCCGCGTCGCAGAGGAGCTGGCCGGCCCCGGTCCGGAGCAGGTCCTCGAGGACGGCCGTCGTGTCGCCGCCGACGATGAGCGGGACCGGGCCGGCGCCCGCCTCGGCGAGCGCCGGGAAGACGACGTCGCGGTAGGCGGGCAGGACGAAGTCGCGGAAGACCCGCGGCGAGGCCGCGTTCGGCGAGGCCTTGGAGTCGAACAGGACGGGCGCGACGCCCTTTTCGACGAAGGCCTTCCCGAAGTCGACCGCCACGCGGGCCGCGTAGTCCAGGAGCCGGCGCACGAAGGCCGGGTCCTCCACCGTGGCCACCAGCACCTCCTCGGTGCCGGCCAGCGCGCAGGCGAGCGAGAAGGGCCCGGTCACGGCGCCGCGGACGAGCGTGTCCCGCCCCCAGGCCTTGCGGGCGCGGGCCGCGGCCTCCAGGAACAGGGGCATGCGGCCGTCCCGCCCCGGGTCCGGCCGCCCGAGCCGGCCGAGGTCGCCCGGCCCGGCCAGCAGCGGCGCGGCGACCGCGGGGACGTCGGGAGACCGGCCGAAGTAGCGGACCTCGCAGCCGGCGGCCTCGGCCTCGACGTTGTAGACGTCGAGGCCGACGGTCAGGACGTCGGGGCCGTAGAGCGCGAGCTCCTTTTCGAGGGCTTCGAGGAGGAGGTCGAGGTCCCGGCAGACCTCCGAAGGGGACCGGCCGACCAGGCGCGCCTTGTGCTCGTAGACGGCCGGGACGAAGGGGACCCGGTCGACGGGCTCGAGACCGTAGGTCCGCTCGACCCGCTCGCGCCCGGTCATGTGAGGCCGAGGAGGTCGGGCAGGGCCGTCCCGAGGACGACGATGGCGAAGGCCGCGAGCAGGAGGCCCAGGTAGTGGAGGATCTTGCGGAAGGTCGCGATCTTGATCCTGTGCTGGCGCCGGGAGACGAAGCGCACCAGCGAGAGGTACCAGGTGAGCGACCCGATGCCGACCGCCGCCGCGAAACCGACGGCCGCCCAGCCCTCGATCCGGCTGTGGACGATCGCCGTGGCCGTGCCGGCGACCGCGATCCAGAACATGTAGAGGGACGGGTTCGTGACGTACAGCAGGGCGACGCCGAGAACGGGCTTGGGCGAGGCCGAGGGGATCTTGTCGCGGTCCTGGGGGATCTCGAACGTCTTGGCGTCGCGCAGGAGCTTGCGGGCCAGGAGGAGGATGATGACGGCCGCGGCCGTCTTGAGGGCGGAGAGCGAATGCGGCGGCAGGGCGACCCTGATCTTGAAGAAGCCGGCCAGGGCGACGAAGCAGAAGGTGACGTCGAGCGTCACGGCCGTCAGCCCGGCCAGGAGGCCGTGGAGGAAATCGCGCTTGAGGGCCTGGGAGATGATGAAGACGTTGACCGGCCCGACCGGGACGGCCGCCAGAAGTCCCGCCAGGACGCCGGTGCCGAGGAGCAGGAGGATAAACATCTGGACGGGATTTTATATCAAAACGCCCGCGGCCCGTCAATGCGCGGGAGGACGGTGAGGCAAGGGAAGCGAAGGCCAGGCAAGGGTGGGTAAGGGCAGAGAAGGGAAGGGGAGGGGACGGCGGAGGCCGGAGGCCGGAGGTCCGGCCGCTTCACATCTTGGCGATGGAGGCGGTCTCGTCGTCCGCCTCGTCCTCGGACTCGAGCTCGAGTCCGAGGAGCTTGGCGGTCCCCTCGTAGACCATCTTCAGGGACTTCTTGGACTCCTGAAGCTCGGCCAGGCGCTTGCGGACCTTCTGGAGCTCCTTCTCGACTTCCTCGTCGAGATGCTCCAGCTGGTGCTTCACCTCGGCCATCGTCTTCTTGTACAGGTCCTCTTGTTCCTTGCTCAGAGCCATGCGAAACTCCTTACTCTTGCGATCGGTCGAGTTCTCTTCACTTGGGCGCCTTGAACGCGATGGCGAACGGCCGCCACACCTTGACGGCGACGCCGTCCTTGCGGGCCGGCTCGAACTTCCACTTCTTCACGGCGGTCACGGCGGCCCGGGCCAGGCCCTTGTCGTCCTGGACGCCCTTGATGATGGCCGTGTCGATGACGTTGCCCTTCTCGTCGATGAGGGCGTTGACCGTGATCGTGCCCTCGACGCCGAGACGCTGGGCGGTCTGGGGATACACCGGGTCGACGGACTTGATCTGCCGGGGCAGCTCCGTGACCGTGGCGAGGTCGACGAGCGCGCCCTCGGCGACGGGCGGGTCGGCGGGGGGCGGCGGGATGACGACCGGGGCCTCGGCGGCGGATGCGCCCGCGGCGTCGGCCGAGGGGGAGGGGCTCGGGGCCGCGCCCGCGTCCGTCGGCGAAGCCTGCAGCTGGGCGGCATCCTCCCTGGAGGACGGGGCCGCCGCCGGGGCCGGCTCGGTCCGGGCCGGGTTGGCCGCGGCCGCCCGCTGGCTGCCGGACCGGGAGGCGTTGGCCGTGTTCGAGGCCGGAGGGAGGACGGCCGTTTTCGTGGAAGCGGGGATGACGGCCTCGACGCCGGACGGCTCGGGTTCGGCCGGCTT
>CAZFBC010000026.1:0-17125 GCA_964517245.1 uncultured Eubacteriales bacterium
GACGGACCGCGGCGGCCGTGCGGGGCAGCCAAACGAGCATCGGGCCCGGGCCCCGGTTGGCCCAGACGTGGTAGGGGACGGCCAGAAAGGGGCGGCCCGCGGCGCTCTCGCCGGTCACGACGGCGACGCCGCCGAGCAGGTCCGGCCGGAACTCGGCCGCCAGCGCGGCGACGTCGGGCACGACGAGGTCGAAGACCCGGTCGCCGTTGTCGACGCCCTCGACGCAGAAGAGGACCGGGCCGCGCTGGAGGGCGACCCGGCCGCGGTCGGCGGCGACGGCCTCGTGGGCGACGACGCGGCGGACGGGCATGGGCAAGGCGATCTCGACGGTGTCCCCGCCCGCCCAGGCGCGGCGGATGCGGGCGTAGCCGTCCCGGACGTCGAGGGGAACCGGCTCGCCGTTGACCTTGAGGGCGACGGCCTCGGCGCTCGCGTCGAGAAAGCGGTAGAGGTCCGTCGGCATGGCCTCGTTCCGGGCCCAGCCGGGGACGCGGACGGCGAGCTCGAAGGCGGCGGGCTCGGACGGGGCGACCGTCAGCCGGACCGCCCCGTCCCAGGGATAGAGGGTCTCCTGGGTGAGGACGACGGTCCGCCCGCCGAGGTCGACCGTTCCCTCGCCCGCGACGTACAGGCTGACGAACAGGACGTCGTCCTTCGTCGCGTAGACGTAGCCGGGGAGGGACGGCAGGAAGCGGGTCATGTTCGGCGGGCAGCAGGCGACCTCGAACCAGGGGCTGCGCCCGTAGCCGCCGGCCGACTCGAGCGGGTTCTGGTAGAAGAAGCGGTCGCCCGAGAGCGCGACGCCGGAGAGCAGGCCGTTGTAGAGGACGCGCTCGAAGACGTCCATGTACTTCGCCTCGCCGTGGAGCAGGAAGAGCCGGAAGTTCCAGAGGGCGTTGCCGATGGCGGCGCAGGTCTCCGCGTAGGCCTCGGCGTTCGGCAGCTCGAAGGCGTCGCCGAAGGCCTCGGAGGTGTGGCGGGCGCCGACGCCGCCGGTCACGTACTGCTTCCGGCCGGCGACGTTGAGCCAGAGCCGGTCGATGGCCGCGGCGTACTCCGGGAACCCGCCGAGGGCGGCGACGTCGGCCATGCCCGAGTACATGTACATGGCCCGGACGGCGTGACCGACGGCCTCGCCCTGCTCGAGGACGGGCTTGTGGTTCTGCATGTACTCGTCCGAGTCGTAGACGGCGAAGGGATCGCCGGGCGCGTGCCGCTCGCCGCCGAAATAGAGGCCGCGCTCGTCGAGGAAGAAGCGGGCCAGGCCGAGGTAGCCTCGGTCGCCGGTCGCGCGGGTGAGCTTGGCCAGGCCGATCTCGATCTCCTGGTGGCCGGGGAAGCCGCGGCGCTGCCCGGGCCCCGGGCCGAAGGTGCGGAGAAGGAGCGCGGTGTTCTTCTCGGCGATCGCGAGGAAGGTGCGCTTGCCGGTGGCCTGGAAGTGGGCCACGGCCGCCTCGTACATGTGGCCGACGTTGTAGAGCTCGTGGCTGACGCGGAGGTTCGACCAGCGCTCGGGCCCGGAGCCGGGGGCCGGGCGGGCGGGCTCGTTGGTCCGCGTCGTGAAGAGGTAGCCGTCGGGCTCCTGGGCCTCGGCGACGATGGCGACGAGCGTGTCGAGCGTCTTTTCGAGGGCGGGGTCGGGATGGAGACGGAGGGTGTAGGCGGCCGCCTCCATGGCCTTGTAGACGTCCGAGTCGTTGAACCTCCGGCCCTTGTGGGGGCCGCTCACGAGACGGGCGGCCTTGCGGAAGTTGTCGACGCGGCCCGTCTCCTCGTTCATCCGCAGGGCGTAGGGCACGGAGATTTTGCGGTTGGTCTCGAGGCGGGGCGCCCAGAAGGCGTCGGTAAGCCGGACGTCGGTGAACGGGACGGGGCGGATGGGGTAGTCGGGCCCGGCGGCGGCGGAGGCCGCGGATGGAGCGCCGCCGGCGCGGGAGGAGGCTGGAGCGGCGCTCCTGTCGCGGCACGCGGGGAAAAGGGCGAGCGAGAGCGGGAGGACGAGCAGCGGAAAGAGGAAGCGGGGAATGCGGCGCGGTCTTGCCTTCATGCGGCCTCCGAGCCTTCACTATATCGGGTTGGCCGCCGGTTGACAATTCCCGGGTGGGAATTTTGATATAATCGCCGCATGAACGGAGCGTGGCTCGTCCTGGTCGGGGCGGCGGCGGGCGTCTTCGCCGGGCTGTTCGGCATCGGCGGCGGCATCGTCATCGTGCCGGCGCTCATCCTGTTCGCCGGTTTCCCGCTCGTCCGGGCCACGGGAACGTCGCTCGCGGCCATCCTGCTGCCGGTGGGCATTCTGGGCGTCGTCGCCTATCACCGGGCCCGGATGGTCGACCTGCGGGCGTCGGCCCTCATCGCGGCGGGGCTCCTGACGTCGGTCGTCGCCGGGGCCTGGCTGGCCAACACGCTCCCGGTCGACCTCATGCGGAAGCTTTTCGCCGTCTTCTGTCTCTACGTCAGCTGGAACTTCATCGACCCGGCGGGACGGCTCGAACGGTGGAAAGCGCGGGCCGGCGAGGAAGCGGGCGGGAAGCCGGGGCGGGCGGCGGCGGGGGCCGCGAGGGCGGGAGCCGGAGACATGCCGGCCGCGGCCGGAACGGAGCCCGAAGCGCATCCGCGGCCCGCCGCGGCCGCGCTCGTCGGCGTCGGGCTGGTGGCCGGGGTGATGGCCGGGATGTTCGGCATCGGCGGCGGCAACATCATCGTGCCGCTCCTGACCCTGGTCTTCCGCTATCCGGCCAAGAGGGCCATCGCGACGTCGCTCGGGGCCATCCTCTTCCCCTTCGGCATTCCGGGGGTCGTCTATTATCACAACGCGGGGAACCTCGACCTCGGCGCGGCGGCCTGGATCGCCCTGGGTCTCTTCGCGGGCACCGTCGTCGGCGCCCGCATCACCATCAGCCTGCCTTCGCGCACGGTCAAGCTGCTCTACGGCCTCTTCCTCGTTTTCGTCGCCATCCGGTTCCTTTTCTTCTAGCCTTTGGGGTCGGACCTCAGGGACTCGTTTATATTCAATCGGATAGGACAGTTTTACGGGTGGCTCTACAGTTTGAGAAGCGCGTTTTCGGGCCCAAAAACGCTCATTTCGACCGGGGCTGCCGGACGGCGCCGGGCATCTTGAACAGCTTGCCCGTCGCCCGGGCGATCTCCTGTCCGTCGCGGTCCAAGAGGAAGCTCTCGGCACGGACGATGCGCCCCCTGTCCTCGACGAACCGTCCCCTCAGCGAGTACGGGACGCCGGTCGAGGCCGGCTTGACGAAGCGCGCGGTGATCTCGCCGGTGACGCAGGCGTGGCCCGCGGCCCCGGCCGCGTAGATCAGGGCCTCGTCGAGGACGGTGGCCAGGAGCCCACCGTGGACGATGCCCGCCCAGCCCTGCAGCGTCGCGGGGAACGTCACCTCGGCCGCCGATTCCCCGCGCGCCGCGTCGGTCCGGATCCGGAGCCGGAGGCCGACGGGATTGGCCTCGCCGCAGACGAAACAGCCGCGGTCGTCGCGGAAATCGCTGTCCATGGCCCCTCTCTTTCCGGCGCGCCGGCCGTTCCCGTTTCGTTTACCACACATCGGCGCCAGCGGCAAGGCCGCCGGGCCCTTGCCTGCGGGGCCGCCTTCGTTTATAAAGGATGGGAAAAGGAGAGCCGCCATGACCCCGCCGTCCGAAAACGAACTCGTCCTCGACCTCTTCAAGCAGTGCGACGCCCTGCTCCAGGGCCATTTCAAGCTGACCTCGGGGAAGCACTCGGAGTGGTACTTCGAGAAGATCCGGCTCATCGAGAAGCCTGCCGCGCTCGAGAAGATCGTCGACCTGCTCGCGGCCCGGATCCGGCGCGAAGTCCCGGACTTCGATTACGTCGTCTCCCCCGCCTATGGCGCCATCGCCATCGGCTTCCTCGCCGCCCTCAAGCTCGGCAAGAAGTTCGCCTTCAGCCAGCGGACCGAGGAGAAAATGACCATCCGCTCGGGCTTCTCGGGGCTCGACGGCTCGCGCGCCGTCGTCGTCGAGGACATCCTGACGACGGGCGGGTCCATCCAGGAAGTGCTGGCCTGCCTCCGCGAGCACGGCGTCTCGGTCGGCGGCATCTACGTCCTCGTCGACCGCAGCGCCGGTTCCGTGCCAGTCGACGGCAAGCCGGTCGGCAGCCTGCTGGCCCTCAAGGTCGAGGCCTTCGAACCGGACGCCTGTCCCTTCTGCGCGAAGGGGATGCCGATCACCAAGCCCGGCGCTTCCGACAAAAAGGCCTGAGACATTTTCGCTTTTTTGGGGTCAAAAACGTCAAAATCACCCGGAAGGGATTTTGCAATCCCTTTATTATGTCGCACTTCCGAAGCTGCGCCCAAGGCGCGCTTCGGCTAACTCTATGTTTTTAAAACAGTTGCTGAGGTCCGACCCCGTTTGAGCTTGTCCGAGACGACGTAGAACGCCGGGACGACGACGAGGCTCAGGGCCGTCGACAGCAGCAGGCCGCCGATGACGGCGATGCCCATGGGCATCCGGATCTCCGCCCCCGCGCCGATCCCGAGCGCCGGCGGCAGGGCCGCCATCATGGTCGCCGTGGCCGTCATCAGGATGGGCCTCAGCCGGATGGGCCCGGCCTGCTCCATGGCCTCGCGCGCCCCGAACCCCTTCCCCATGAAGGCGTTGGCGTAGTCGACGAGGATGATGGAGTTCTTCTTGACGATGCCCATCAACAGGAGCAGCCCGATCATGCTGAAGATGTTCAGCGACTGGCCGGTGATGAGCAGGGCGAAGGCCGCGCCCGCGATCGACAGCGGCAGGATGGTGATGATCGTGACCGGGTCCTTGAACGAGTTGAACTGCGACGCGAGGATCATGTAGGCGATGGCGATGCCCAGGAACATGGCGAACAGGAGGCTGCTCATCGACTCGCGGAAGGCCATGCTCGACCCGCCCAGGACGACCCGGTAGCCGACCGGCAGACTCCCCGCGAGGCCCTCGATGACCCGCAGGGCCTCGCCCTGGGAATGGCCGGGGGCGACGTTGGCGTAGATGGAGATGGCCCGCTCCCGGTCGCGGCGCATGATGGCCTGGAGGGCGGCCTGCTCCTCGAAGACGACGAGCGACGAGAGCGGGACGAGCTCGCCGTTGCGGGCCCGGGCGCGCAGGCGCGAGATGTCCTCGGGCCGCGACCTCTGCCCGGCCATGAGCTTGACCCGGACGTCGAGCCGCCGCCCCCCCGTGCTGTACTTGCCGACGCGGATGCCGCCCACCAGGGCGTTGATGGTCGTGGCCACGTCGTCGACCGAGACGCCGACGTCGGCGCACACGGCCCGGTCCGGGGTCACCCGCAGCTCGGGCATGCCGACGCGGTAGTCCGAGTCGAGGTCGGTGACCGTCCCCGTCGCCGCGAGCTCCTCCATGAGCTTCTGGCTGAGAGGCACGAGCTCGTTCCAGTCGGCACCGCGCACCGAGAACTCGACCGGGAAGCCGCGCTGGGCGGTGAAGCCCTGCTGGGAGGTGTCCTGGATGACGGCCCGGATCCCGGGGATGGCGTTGAGCTCGCGGCGCAGAACGGCCGAGAGCCCGGCCTGGTCCATCTTCCGCTTGTCCGGAGGGACGAGGGTCAGGAACATCATCCCGGAGTTCACCCCGCCGCCCCCCATGCCGCCGACGAAGCTGAAGGTCTGGACGACCTCGGGGTGGCGGTTGACGACCTCCTCGGCCTTGATGAGGAGCCCGTCGGTCTCGGTGATGTCCGACCCGACCGCGGTCTGGATGCGGACCATGATCCGGCTCTGGTCCTGGGAGGGCACGAACTCGCTCGGCAGGAGCGTGAAGACGAGGATGGCGACGGCGAAGAGGCCCGCCGCGATGACGAGGATCAGGCCGGGCCGGCGGAGGCTGCGCTTGAGGACGCGGGCGTAGAGCTGCTCGAGCCTCCCGAAGGTCCGGTCGACGGCCAGGCCGATCCTGTTCCGGCCCTCCCGGGAGGTCCTCAGGAACTGGGAGCAGCGCGCGGGCGCCAGGGTCACCGCCTCGACGTATGACAACAGGACGGCCAGGCAGAGGGTGATGCCGAACTGGAGGAAATACCGCCCGATGATGCCCTTCATGAACACGACCGGCAGGAAGATGGCCACGACGGCCAGCGTCGCGGCCAGGGCGGCGAAGGCGATCTCCTTCGTCCCCTCGAGCGCCGCCGGCACGAGGGCCTTGCCGCCCTCGCGGTGGCGGAAGATGTTCTCCATGACCATGATGGCGTCGTCGACGACGATGCCGACGGCCAGGGCCAGGCCGAGGAGGGTGAAGGTGTTGAAGGTGAAGCCGAGGAAATAGATGATGGCCACCGTCCCCAGCAGGGACATGGGGATGGCCAGGATGACGTTGAGCGTGCTCGACAGGGACCCCAGGAACAGCCAGCAGACGAGGGCCGTCAGGATGACCGAGACCACGATCTCGAACTGGATCTCGTTGACCGACTCGCGGATGAACTCGGTGCTGTCGTTGGTGATGCCGACGGTCATGTCGGCGGGCAGGGTCTTGCCGTACTCCTCGATGGCCGCGCGGACCTTCCGGGCCAGGGCCACGGCGTTGGCCCCGCGCTGCTTCCGAATGCCGATGCCCTGGGCCGGGCCGCCGTCCATGCGGGCCAGGCGCCGGACGTCCTCGAAGCCGTCCTCGACGAGGGCCACGTCGCTCAGGTAGATGGGGCTCCCCTCGACCTCCCGGACGACGATCTTGCGCAGGGTCTCGAGGTCGACGGCCTCGCCGAGGACGCGGACGTTGACCTCGCGGCCGGCCGTCTCGAGCCGTCCGGCGGGCAGCTCGATGTGCTCGCGCTGGAGCGCGGAGATGACGTCGCGGACGGTCAGCCCCTTCTCGTCGAGCCGGGCCGCGTCGAGCCAGATGCGGATGTTCCGCTCGAGCGTCCCCATGAGCGTGATCTCGCCGATGCCGGGGATCGTCTGGAGCCTTTCCTTGAGGCCGTAGCGCACGTAATCGCTGAGGACGCGCTGGGGATAGGGGCCGCCGAGGCGGGCCATCATGATGGGCTGGTCCTCGGGGTTGGACTTGGAGATGATGGGCGGGTCCATGTCGCGCGGCAGGCGCCGGGCCGCCTGCGAGACCTTGGCCTGGACGTCCTGGAGGGCCAGGTCGACGTCGCGCGAGAGCTCGATCTCGACCGTGATGTTGCAGGAGCCCTGGCGCGAGCTCGACGTGATCGTCCGGATGCCCTCGATCTGGATGAGGGCCTCCTCGAGGGTCTCGACGACCTCGTTCTCCATGACCTCCGGCGCCGCCCCCTCCCAGGACGCGGAGACGTTGATGGTGGGGAAATCGACGTCGGGGAACTGGCTGATGCCGATCCGTCCCCCGGCGACGACGCCGAAGACGACGGTGGCGGCCATGAGCATCCAGGCGAAGACGGGTTTTCTGACGCAGGCGTCGGTGAGGCTCATCGCGCGGGTCCTTTATTTGCTCGCCGGCGGCGGCGCTTGACCGTCGCCCGGCTTGTCCGAAGCTCCCCCGGGGGCGGCCGGCGCGCCGACGCGGACCGCCACGCCGTTCGAGAGGGCCTCGGCGCCGCGGACCACCAGCGTCTCGCCGCCCGCGAGCCCGGACAGGACCTCGACGCGCCCGTCGGCCGACCGCATGCCCAGCGTCAGGATGCGCTCGACGGCCTTGTCCGCCTCGACGACGTAGGCGAGGAAGCCCCGCTCGCTCGGCCGGACGGCCGAGACCGGGATGACCGGGGCCTCGCTGGCCGACGCGACGGGGATCGTGATCTCCGCGAAAGACCCCGGCCGGAGGGTCCGGTCGCTGGGGTCGTCGATGTTGGCCGTGACGTCGACGAGGCGCGACACGCCGTCGGCGGCCTCGGCCACGTGGACGACCTCGGCCGTGAACTCGCGGCTGTCCTCCCGGACCCGGAAGCGCGCCTCCTGCCCGGCCTTGATCCGGGCCGCGTCGCGCTCGGGGACGCGGAACCTGAGGAGGAGAGGGTCGCGGCGGACGAGTGTCGCCAGGACCGTCCCGGTCTGGACGTACTGGCCCGTCTGGACGGTTCTCGTCTGGATGACGCCGGGTATGGGCGCCCGGACGAAGGCGTCCCGGAGGTTGAGCTTGGCCTGGTTGAGGGCCGAGCGCGTCTGGGCGACCTCGGAAGCCGCCGTCAGGACCTTGGTCCGCCAGGTCTCGACCTCTTCGCCGGGGATGAGGCCGGGGTTCTGGGTGATGACGGTCTCGCGGCGCTTGAGGCCGGCCTCGGCGTCGGCCTTGGCGGCCTCGGCCCTCTCCAGGGCGGCCTGGGCCGACTCGACGGCCAGGCTGTAGCGCTCGGTCTCGATCTCGACCAGGACGCGGCCGGCCGCGGTGTATTCGCCCTCGGAGAACAGGACGCGGTCGACGGCGCCGGAGACGCGGGCCGTGACCTGGACCTTCTCGAAGGCCTCGACGGAGCCGACGGCCGCGACGGAATAGACGAGCGACCGGACCTGGACCTTCTCGACGTCGACCGGGAACTGCATGCGCCCCCTCTGGCCCTGGCCCGCGGCGGCCTCGCCGCCCTTCTTCTTGCAGGCCCCGGCGGCGACGACGAGGGCCGCGGCGGCGGCGAGGACGACGAGCTTGCGGTATTTCAGTTGGATCACGTGCGTGGCTCCTTCCCGAAGGGATCGAGTCCGAGGGCCGCCTCCAGGTTGAGGAAGGCGGTGCCCAGGCCGTAGCGCTCCTGGACGAGGGCGACCTCGGCCTCGAAGAGGCTGACGTTGGCGTCGGCGACCTCGAGGGCGGAGGCCAGCCCCTGGCGGTAGAGCTCGGCGGTCTCGGCGGCGTTCTTCTTGGCGACCTCGTGGGCGACCGAGGCCTGCTTGAGGGAGGCGCGCTGGTTGTCCAGCAGGACGAGGGCCTCCCGGACCTCGACGTCCACCTTGCGGGTGGCCGCCTGGAGGTCGAGGTCGGCCAGCCTGGCCAAGGCCTTCTGTTCCCGGCGCGCGCCGAACCGGGCCCCGCCGTCGAAAAGGCTCCAGCTCAGGGTCGCGCCGACGTTCCAGTTCCAGGTCCGGTTGTTGAACGCCGCCTCGTTCGTGAGCCTGTACTGGCCGCTGGCGCTGAGGGCGGGGAGCCAGCCGAGCATGGGCAGCCTGGACAGGGAGCGCTGGGACGACGCCCGCCAGCGGAGCTCGCCGACGTCCAAGCGGCGGGCCAGGGCCTCCTCGACCAGGCCCTCGGCGTCCGCGGCCTCGGCGGACGCGGCCTCGATGAGGAACTCCGGCACGACGAGCGCGCCGCGGACGGCCTCCGGCGCGTCGAGGAGATAGCCGAGCTGCAGGACGGCCGTCTCCACCTGGCCCTTGACCTGGGTCATCCCCACCTCGGCCGTGGCGTATTCGAGCTCGGCCCGGGTGACGTCGTTGACGGAGGCGAGGCCGGCCGCGAACCGGGCCCTCGCGGCCTCGAGGTTCTGGCGGGCGAAGGCGAAGCGCCGCTCGGAGGCCTCCCGGACCTGGGAGGTCCCCAGGGTGGCCAGGAAGGCCTGGCCGACCTCGAAGGCCAGCTGCCGGCGGCTCTCGGTCGCCGCGGCGACATCGGCGTTCCTCCGGGCCTTGACGGCCGCGAGGCCGGTCAGGCTCCGGGCGTCGAAGAGGGTCAGGCTCAGGGCCAGGGTCTCCGAGAGGGCGTTGTACCTCGACATGACGACCTCGCTGTCGCCGACGATCCTCCGGACCTCGTAAGCCCGGCGGATGTAGGCGCTCGTCGAGGTGACGTTCGGGAGGAAGAAGGACTTCGCCTGGGCGACGCGGGCGTTGGCCGCGAGGACGTCCTGGTCGGTGGCCAGGGCCCGTTCGTTCCTCGACAGGGCCAGCGCGACGGCCTCGTCGAGGGTCAGGGGCCTGTCCTGGGCGGCCGCCAGGGGCGCCAGGAACAGGATCAGGCCCAGGAATGCCGCGCCGAAGCGCCCGGACGGGCCGGGCCGTGGTGTCTTGGCCATCGTCTCATCTCCTGAAAATGGGCACAGAACTATACCATAAGACATTAAGACGCCGGAAATCCCCTTTTCTTCCCCGCAGCCGCCGCCGGGACGGGCCGGGGCGGACGGCTAGGGGGCTACCACTTCTTGTATTTCCAGAAGACCAGGAAGCCGACCATGGAGACGCCGGCCAGGCCCATGATCTTCCAGAAGGCCGGCAGCTCCCTCAGCCCGAAGGGCAGGGTGACGTTCATCGAGAAGATCGAGACGACGAGCGTCGGCACCATGATCGAGATGGTGATGATGTTGAGGGTCTTCATCAGGACGTTGAGGTTGTTGCTGACGATGGAGGCCCGGGCGTCCATCAGGCTGGCCAGGATGTTGGAGTAGACCTCGGCCTGGCGGTAGCACTGGCTGTTCTCGATGACGATGTCGTCGAGCAGCTCCATCTCCTCCTGGGTGAAGCCGAACTTGGCCGCGTTGTGGCGGATCTTCTCGATGAGGGCGCCGTTCGAGTTGACGGCGTTCTGGTAGTAGACGAGGCTCTTCTGCAGGGCGAAGAGGTTGATGAGGTAGCGGTTCTCCATGGCCTTGTTGATCTTCTGCTCGACGTCGTCGGCGATCTGGTTGATGATGCGCAGGTGCTCCATGAAGTGGAAGATGGCCCGGTAGATGAGGCGGATGACGAGCTCGCGGACGTTGGCGACCTTGGCCAGCTGCTTGCCCTCGAACAGGGACGTGTCCTCGGCCGCGACCAGGATGATCATCTCGCCGAAGAAGAACACGCCCATGGTCGAGGCCTTGAACAGGAGCTGGTCGTCGCCCGAATAGTTCTTCGGCCGCTTGTAGATGAAGGCCAGGTGGCCGGGCTCGCTCTCGAGCCGGGCCTGCTCGTCGGGGTCGAGGGCGGAGTTGAGGGTGTGCTCGTCGACCTGGTGGACGTCGACGAGGAAGCGCTTCTCGGCCTCGTCCGGGTTGACGTAGAGAAGGATCGGGGCCCGCTCGTCGGACGACTCGACGATCCTGGAGTTCTCGATCCGGTAGCGCCTGAGCATCGCCGGCCTCCTTTCAGCGTCGCGACCGCTCCGCCCGGCCATTATGCGCCCGCGGCGCGCGGAATGGCAAGCCTCCCGGCGGGGGCGCCTATTCGAGCCGGACCGTCCGGACGATCCGGCCGCCGTGCCGCGACGCGTAGCGGAGCGCGATCTCGCCCTTCCCCTCGACGAGGAACTGGTGCTCGACCTTGCCGAAGCCGGGGACGACCAGGAACTGGATCTCGGGACGGTGCATCTTGTGGACGACCTGGTCGCGGTAGGGGTCGGTCAGCAGGCCCCCGGCGACGACCTTGACGCCGTCGCCGGAGACCTCGAGGGTGTCCTTGGGGTAGAGGTCGGCCTTCTGGGCCAGGAAGCTCATGGTCGGCATGGCCTTGGGGTTGGCCAGGCGCGTCCGGACGCGATAGAGGTTCCCGCCGAGCGGCTTGACCTCGAAGGCCTCGAGGGAGACCTCGGGCAGGTGCTTGGCCGTGAACAGCACGGCCATGGCGTTGCGGTGGACGAGGTCCTTGATCATGAAGGGCGCGCCGAGCCGGGAGCTCATCTTGACCCAGCCGCCGATCTCGACGTCGCCGTAGTCCGGGTGCCGGAAGGGCTTCCAGGGCTTGTAGAGCTCGCCCTGGACGACGTGGTCGCTGAACTTGATCCGCTCCCGGTCGGAGACGCCCTCGGAGAAGACGTCCCGCATCGCCTCCTCGCGCGGCGTCCCGGGCTCGGGCCTCTCCGAAACGCCCTGGAAGGCCTCCGAGGCCCCCTGGAAGACCTCGGCGCAGAAGAAGTAGGCGCCCGCGGCCTGGGTGATCCACTCGCCGGAGTCGCCGTAAGTCGTGTAGAGGTCCTTCCAGGAGATCATGTAGCGGTAGCCGGGGATGATGCGCTCGCCCTGCTTGCCCAGGAAGTCGTAGACGGCGACGTCCTGGGGCGGGTACTCGCCGAGCCCCTTGCGGCTGGGGCCGCGCAGGAGCATGCCGCCGTTGTTGTGGAAGGACCAGGCGAAGACGATGTTCGTCCTGGTCATCGTCCACTCGGCCAGGGCCTTGAGCCCGACGCCGGAGAAGGGGTACTCCCCGGACCCGCCCTGGACGTAGGAGGGCGCCCAGTCGAAGCCCCAGTTGCGGTTGGGATCGACGTAGCCCTCGCCGTCCTCGTTGACCTGGCCGTCGCCGTCGTTGTCGAGGCCCTCCTGGCCGAGCGTCGTCCACTCGCCCTTCTCCCCCGGCTTGACCCGGACCATCAGGCGCGGGTCCTCGGGGTCGGTCCGGAAGGCGCCGAACGGGTCCCTCCGGCGCATCGTGCAGATGTTGCCGTCGCCGTCCAGGTCGTCGCTCGGGTCCTCGTCGAAGAGGCCGTCCCGGTCGTCGTCGGTCGGGATGCGCAGGCTGCGGTTGCTGCTCGGCGTGTTGGCGTCGGCGAAGAAATGGTGGCGGCCGTCGACGTTGACGACCGGGACGACGTAGAAGCAGTTCCGGTCGACGAGGGCGGTCAGCTCCGGGTTCTTGCCGTAGCCGCCGAGCAGGTAGTCGAGCAGGTAGAGCGAGATGTCCCCGCCCTGGATCTCGTTGCCGTGCATGTTGCCGTCGACGTACATCGCGGGCTTGTCCAGGGCCGCGCCCGTCTTGGGGTTGTTGACGGTCATGGCCATGATGGGCCGCCCCTCCTCGCTCCGTCCGACGGTCTCGAGCGCGGTCAGGCCGGGATAGGCCCGGTGGAGCGCGCGGAGCGCTTCGTAGACCTGGTCGAGCGAGTAGTACTGGTCGAACCTCAGGGGGACGGCGATCTCCGGCTGCTGGGCCGGCAGGGCCGACGCCGCCAGCAGGGTCATCAGGGCGAAAGCGGCGAGCTTTTTCACTTGGCACCTCCCAGGTCGACCGCGCGGGAATCGCCCCAGGCGATCTTCGTCTCCGCCTTGACCTCGAGCTTGACGGGCTTGGCCGCCCGGACGATCCAGGTCACGGCCCGGGAGCCGTGGGCCGGGATCGCCGGGACCAGGCTCCGCGCCTTGCCCTCGACGACGTCGAACCCCCGTCCGGCCAGGGTGACGACGACGGGCAGGACCCGCTCGTTGCGCCGGCCCATCGCCGTCGGGTAGGGCAGGCCGCCCGTGTTCTCGATCCAGACCTTGATCTCGTAGACCCCGGCGCCGAGCTTTTTCACCGCGGCGTCGGCGATCCGGATCCGGGCCATCTTCGCGGCGACCTCGAAGACCCAGGGGACCTGGCCCTCGAGGAGCGGCCCGATCATCTTCGCCGGCGGCGTGTTGTCCGCGAAGGGGACGGCGCCGCCGATCTCGACCTCGCCGAGGGTCGGGTGCTTGAAGGGCTTCCAGGCGACGAAGCCGCGGCCGCCGAGCTCCTTGTCGCTCCAGGCGAGCAGGGCCTTCTCCTTCGGGTCGGCCCCGGCCTCGTCCGGCTTCCTGGGCATCTGCTTCAGCATCTCGGCCATCTTCTTCGTATCCATCATCCCGCCCTTGAGGGCTTCGACGACCTGCTTGGCCTTGAACTGGTCGGGCGCCCCGGCGGACTTGAGGAACGCGTCGATCCGCTCTTCGCCCAGGGCGACGAACTCGTCGTTGGTCATCGCCTCGAGCTTCTCGGGGGTGATCTCGTCGGCGGGCTTCTTCTCCTCGAGCTCGGGCAGGGTCCAGAAGTCCATGGCGAAGGAGGGCAGGCCGAGGTGGTAGTAGGCATAGAGCTCGAGCGAGCCGTCCTTGTCCGGCGCGGGCTCCAGCCTTTTCCCGTCGAGCTTGGCGGCCTTGAGGAACTCCTTGTAGCCGTCGGAGAGCTCCTTCCAGAACTTGAGGTCGTCCTCGAGCGGGTTGACGACGGCCCCGAGCTCGAGGAAGCCGGCGACCATCGACTCGGTCACCTCCATGCCCGGCGGCACGAGCGGCTTGACGAGCTCGAGGATCTCGGCCAGCGTGTAGGTCCGCGTGGGGTCGGCGTTGATGAATCCGGCCACGCGCTCGGGGACCTTGATCTGGGTGAGGTCGGCGTCGCCCTTGCGCCCTCCTCGCGGCGGGGCCAGGCAGAAGCTCGACTCGCCGAAGACGAAGGCCAGGCCGACCTCGCGGTGGAGGTCGAAGAACTTGAGCAGGGCGAAGGTCTCGGCCTCGCTGCCGGACCACGGCCCCGCGTCGGGGGCGTGGAACGGGTAGAGGTGGGGGAAGGCCGCGCCCAGGTTGACCCCGCCGGGGCCGTCCTCGTTGTGTCGGCCGTCGCCGTCGTTGTCGAGGCCTTCGGGGTAGAGCTTCCACAGGCCCTTCTCGCCCTTGGACCAGTCGGCCTTCTTCATCAGCCGCGGCTCGCCGGGGACGGCGACCAGGGTCCCCTCGGGGTCCCTGGCCCGCATCCAGGTGATGACGCCGTCGCCGTCGAGGTCGTCGGGGCCGTCCTCGTCGGTCGCGTCGTCCTGGTCGTCGTTGCGGGGACGGGCGTTGCGCCCGTCGCGGCGGAGCGGCGTGCCGAAATGGAGCGCCGCGGCGTCGGGGTTGCCGCAGGCCAGGATGTACCAGGTCCGGTCGGCGCGGGCGTCGGCCTTCCCGCAGACGAGCTTGGCCAGGTAGAGGGCCGCCTCGGAGGCCAGCGGCACGGTGCCTTCCATGTTGGCGGCGACGAAGACCGCCGGCAGCGTCTTGACCGCCTTCCCCGTCTCGGGCCCGACCTCGAGCAGGGCGAGCTCGCGGCCGCCGGGGCTCTTGGCCAGGACGTGGACTTTGGCAAAACCGGGATTGGCCCGGGCCAGGTCCTGAAGGGCCGCCGTCAGTTCCCCGGGCCCGTGATAGCGGCCGAAGTCGATGTCGGCCGCGGCCAGGGGTCCGAGGGCAATCGAAAGGAGGGCGAGAGCGAGGGCGGGTCGGGTTCGGCGCATGGTCACGGGACGACACCTCCGGGACGGAATTTCCAGCAGGCCATTCTCGCAGAACGGGCGGGCGAAAGCAACGTGCCCGCCCTCTCATCTATACGGCCCTGATCAAGGCGGAGTTCCCTGTCGGGGATGCCCCGCAGGCACATGTCCCCGTTCCCGGCGGTTGACGCTGCCCGAGGAGGAGTGATAGATAAAGGATAGTCCCGACGCGAGGAGGGCCCGCATGCTCAAGAAAGCGCTGTTCGTCCTGGCCGTCGCCGGCCTTGTCGTCCTGGCCGGCCAGGTCATCCCGGCGGGCGCCCAACACGGCGGCACACCGGCCGTCCTGAGCGTCCGCCAGCAGGCGGACCTCGTCCACCGGATCACGGCCAAGCGCCTCGACACGCTCCTGCCGCGGATGATGCGCGAGACCGGCTTCGACATGTGGATCGTCTCGTGCAACGAGGACAACCTCGACCCCATCTTCGAGACCATGGTCCCCCTAGGGAACTGGAACCCCATCACCCAGATCCTGGTCCTCTGCGACGGCGGGCCGGCGAAGGGCGTCGAGCGGCTGAACGTCTCGCGCACGGACACTCAGGGCCTGTTCAAGAACGCCTGGGACGCGGCGGCCTTCGACCAGAAGAAGGGCGAGAGCCAATGGCAGGCGCTCGGCCGCATCGTCCGCGAGCGCGACCCGAAGCGGATCGGCCTCAACGAGGGCGAGGTCCAGTGGGCGGCCGGGGCGCTGACCTCGGTCCTGAAGAAGAGGATCGTCGAAGCGGTCGGCCCCGAGTACTCGGCCCGGCTGCGGTCCGCCGAACCGCTCGTCACGCTGTGGGCCGAGACCCTCCTCGACGAGGAGGTCGAATACATGGAGCGGGCCGCGGCCCTGTCCCGGTCCATCATCGCCGACATGTTCTCCGCGAAGGTCGTCTCGGTCGGGCAGACGACGGCCGACGACCTGCGCTGGTACTACTGGCAGCGCGTCCACGACCTCGGCCTGCGGGTCTCCTTCTCCCCCTTCGTCTCGATCCGCGGCCGTTCGCCGAAGGACGTCGGGAAGTGGGGCAAGGACGACAAGGTCGTCCGGCCCGGCGACGTCCTCCACTGCGACGTCGGCCTCAAGTACATGCGCTGGAACTCCGACCACCAGGAGATGGCCTACGTCCTGCGGCCCGGCGAGACGGACGCGCCAGAGACGCTCAAGAAGCTCATGGCCGAGGCCAACCGGCTCCAGGACATCTACGTCGGCGAGTTCAAGACCGGCCTCACCGGGAACGAGATCCTCGGCAACGTCCTGAAGAAGGCCCGCGAGCTTCAGATCCCCGGGCCGCGCGTCTACTCCCACTCGCTCGGCTACTTCCTCCACGAACCGGGGCCGCTCATCGGGCTGCCCTGGGAGCAGGTCGACAACCCCGGGCGGGGCGACGTCAAGCTCGTGCCGATGAGCACGTTCGTGTGCGAGCTGAGCGTTACCGGGCCCATGCCGGAATGGGGCGTCGATTTCCGCGTGCCGCTCGAGCAGGACATCCTCTTCGACGGGGAAAAGGCCTTCTTCCTGGCCGGCCGGCAGACGGCGTTCCATCTGATCCGCTAGCCGGGAGGCCGGCCGCGGCAGGCCCGCCGCTCTCGGACGGGCGGTCCCCTGTCGCGACTAAATGATGAGAGGGAGATCAGCCATGAAAAAGACGCCTTTCGTTGGAGCCCTCGCGCTCGCCGTCCTCACCCTGGCGGCCGGCTGCGCCAGGTACACCATCGTCCCGCCGGCGGTCGATCTCGGCGCGGCCGGGAAGCTCGGGCTCGTCGCCTTCAAGGCGGAGAACGCCAAGGGCGACCTCGACGCCGTCGCCACCCAGGTCTTCCTGCGGGAGGTCATGGCGGCCCAGGGAGTGGCCGTCGTCGAGCTCGGCCCGGCCGAAGCTCTCCTGGCCGGCCTCGGGAAGACCGCGTTCGACCGCGAGGCCGTCCTGGCCGTCGGCCGGGAGCAGGGCGTCGACGCCTTCTTTCTCGGCGAGATCCGCGTGAGCGAGGTCAGGCCCCAGATCGACCTTGCCGCGCCCCTGAGCAAGACGCTCTTCGCCCGGGCCGCGTTCGACATCAAGATGACGGCCCGGCTGGTCTCCGCCGCGGACGGCGCGACGCTCTGGACCGAATCCGTCGTTCGGCAGGGGACCGTCGGCATGGTCGGCATGGACGGCGGCGTGCCCGTCTTCTCCGTCAGGGACAAGAGCGCGGCGATGGACGACATCCTCCGCGAGGTCATGTTCCGGCTGACCTGGGACTTCCGCCCGACCCG
>CAZFBC010000027.1:0-4230 GCA_964517245.1 uncultured Eubacteriales bacterium
CCGGCCTTGAGCCCGGCGATGCCCATGACGTTGGGCGTGCCGTACTCGAGCCGGTAGGGGTATTCGTCGAGGTGGGCCCGGACGGCCGAGCGGACGCCCGTCCCCCCGGCCCGGGTGTGGCGGATCTCGACGCCCTCCCGGACGCAGAGCCCGCCGATCCCCGTGGGGCCGAGCAGGGACTTGTGGCCGGTGAAGGCCACGACGTCGAGGAACTGGGCTTCCATGTCGACGGGGACCTTGCCTGCCGACTGGGACGCGTCGATGGCGAAGGGGATGCCCGCCTCCCGGCAGAGCCGGCCGATCTCGCCGACGGGCTGGACCGTGCCGACGACGTTCGAGGCGTGGTTGACGATCACCAGGCGCGTGTTGGGGCGGAACCGCTTCCGGATCTCGGCCGGATCGACGAAGCCGGCGCCGTCGAAGGGGACGAAGTCGACCTCGACGCCGTCGCGCCGCAGGTGGTAGAGGGGCCGGAGGACGGAGTTGTGCTCGACGGTCGTCGAGACGGCGTGGTCGCCCGGTCGGAGCATCCCGAAGACGATGAGGTTGAGGGCGTCGGTGGAGTTGTAGCCGAAGCAGAGCCGGTTGGGGTCCGTGCCGTTGAAGAAACCGGTCAGCATCTTCCGGGTCTCCTCGACGACGAGGCCGGCCTCCATGCAGAGGTCGTAGCCGGAGCGTCCGGGGTTGACCCCGAAGCTCCGGTAGAATTGGTCCATGTAGCGGTAGACCTCTTCGGGCTTCGGAAAGGATGTCGCCCCGTTGTCGAGGAAGATCAGCTGGCTCATGCGTCCGCTCCGGTCCGGTTTGTCCCGGAGTCCGTTTCCGGGAGGAGGTATACTAAACAAAGCCCGCCCGAATTGCAACCGGCTCCGGGATTTGGCTAGAATGGCGGGGGAGGAGCGAGCGTGGTCTATTACCTGAGCCTCGGCAGCAACCTGGGGCGGCGCGCGGCCAACCTGGCCCGGGCCCGCCGGCTGCTCGCCGAGGGCGGGGCGGCGGTCGTCCGGGCCTCGGCCGTCTACGAGACCGAGCCCGTCGACCGCGCGGACCAGCCCTGGTTCCTGAACCAGGTCCTCGAGGTCCGCTCCGAGCTCGACCCGCGGGCCCTGCTCCGGCTGGCGAAGTCGGTCGAGGCCGCCCTGAAGCGCGTCCGCGCGGCCGCCAAGGGGCCGCGGACGATCGACGTCGACATCCTCCTCGCCGGCGAGACGGTCGTCGATTCCCGGGACCTCGTCGTCCCGCACCCCGGCCTGGCCCGACGGAACTTCGTCCTCGTCCCCCTCGCCGAGATCGCCCCCGACGTCCGGCACCCCGTCCTGGGCCTGACGGTCCGTGAGCTGGCGGCGGCGTCCGCCGACCGGGCGCGGGTGGTCCCGGCCGGGAAGAATCCCCCGCGCTCCCGCGTCTAACGGGAGAGGAGTGGCTTGACATGCGCATCAAGGGTCCGGCCCTCGTCCTCGCGGTCCTGCTCGCGGCCGCGGCGGCCGAGGGGGCCGAGATCCGGGGTCGGGTCGTCGGCGCCGGACGGAACCCCATCGCCGGGGCGGCCGTCCTCCATCGCCCGAGCGGGCTCCGGGCCGAGACGGGCCCCGACGGCCGGTTCGTCCTCGAGCTCCCCGACGCCGCCCGCTTCGACCTCGAGATCACCCACGGGGACCACTACGGCCGCACGGTCCTTCTCGGGGCCGCCGACCTCGGCCGGGAGACGGAGTTCACGCTCAGTCCTCTCATCAGGCAGAGCGAGGAGGTCGTGGTCACGGCCCTGCGCTACCCGGAGTCCTCGATGAGCGTCCCGGCGGCCGGCCAGGTCGTGTCGGGGGAGACGCTTTCCGAGGCGATGCACCCGACGGTCAGCGAGGGTCTCCGGGACGTGCCCGGCGTGGGCACCCTGGGCTCGGGCGGCTTCGCCCTCGTCCCGTCCGTCCGGGGCCTGGCCCGCCGCCGCGTCCTCTATCTCGTCGACGGCGCCCGGATCGAAAGCGACCGCCGCACGGGCCCCAACGCCTCGTTCGTCAGCCCCGAGGACATCGAGCGGATCGAGGTCCTGAGGAACGCCTCCTCGGTCCTTTACGGCTCGGACGCCATCGGCGGGGTCATCCACGTCATGACCCGGAGCCCCCGTCACGACGGCGGCATCCACGGCCGTTTCCTGACCGGGTACGGCACGGCCAACGGGGAGAAGCGCATCGGGCTCGGCCTCGACGGCTCGACCGGCGCCTGGGCCTTCTCCCTCTCGGTCCAGCAGGTCGACGCCGGGGAATACCGGGCCCCGGACGGAACGGAGATCCTCCAGTCCCAATACCGCCAGGGGAGCCTGCTGGCCAAGGTCTCGCACGCGACGGAGGACCGGGAGGTCGACATCGGCTTCCTCGCGGCCCGCGGGACCGACATCGGCAAGCCGAGCTTAAACGCTGCGACCAGGCCGACTTGGTATCCGCGGGAGGACCAGAACCTCTTCCGGCTCAGCTGGCGGGAAAAGAACGTCGGCCGGGACGGCGAGGTCCTCTTTCACGCCTTCGCCAATCCCAATTTCCTCGAAACGCTGGCCGAGACCCGAGACGAAGGCGCCCTGGTCGAAGAGGCCTTCGCCAGGACCGACAGCACGGAGTTCGGGGCCCAGCTCTCCTACGCCAGGAGGCTCGGGCCGGCGCTCAGGCTGGAGGGCGGCCTGGACTACTTCGGCCGGGGGGGCGCAGACGCCTTCAACAGCTACACGTCCTACGACGGGCTCGGCGCCGTGACCGACGTGGTCGAGGAACGCCCCTACGCGGGCGGCCGCCGCGGCGACCTCGGCGTCTTCCTGTCGGCGGACTACGCCGGCATCAGGCGCCTGGACGTCCTCGGCGGCGTCCGCTACGGCGTCTTCCGCATGCAAGCCGTGCCGTCCGGCGCCGCCGGCCCGGTCGTGACCGAGGACGCGCAGCCCGCCGGGTTCCTGGCCGTGTCCTACAGGCTCGCCGCCGACGTCACGGCCTTCGTCAACCTGGCCCGCGCCTTCAGGCTCCCGAGCCTCAACGAGCTCTATTACACGGGGATCACCGGCCGCGGCACCGTCATCGGGCAGCCGGGCCTCGGGTCCGAGAGCAGCCTCAACCTCGACGGCGGGATCAAGGTCCTCGGCCGCCGCTCCTTCCTCGGCCTGTACGCGTTCCGCACCAGGGTCGACGACATGATCGAGCGCTACCAGCTCGACGCGACGACGTTCACCTACGGGAACATCGAGCGGGGGCTGCTCCGGGGCCTCGAGATCGAGGCCGAGACCTTCGTGCTCCCCGGATGGAAGGTCTTCGGCAACGCGGCCGCGATCCGCGGCCGGAGCCTGGCCACGGGCGAGCCGCTGAACGACGTTCCCCCGCTCCGCCTTTACGCCGGGACGAGGTACTGGAAGGGCCGCTTCTCGGCCGAGGTCAACGCGACGTTCGGCCTGGCCAAGGACGACCCCGGGCCGGCCGAGGTCGCCGTGGCCGCTTCCGAGGTCGTCAACCTCAGGGCGGCCTATTTCGGCAAGGGCCTCAACGTCTACCTCGCGCTGGGGAACGTCTTCGACGCCGCCTACATCGCCCGCGCCGACTCCGACGCCGTGCTCGAGCCGGGGCGCAACCTCCGCCTCGGCTTCGCCTACGCCTTCTGAAGGCCCGGCCGCCGCCCCTAAAAAGCGTCGACGAAGTGCTCGAGCCTGTGTCCGTCCGGGCCGCGGAAAAGGATGGCCACGACGTCGAAGCGGCAGTCGACGTCGCCGCAGGGGTGGGCGAGAAGGTAGCCCCGGGCGATCTTCCGTATCTGGCGCTGCTTGCCGGGAGTGACGGACTCCTCGGGCCGGCCGTGGGATTCGTCGGCCCGGGCCTTGACCTCGACGAACACGAGCTTGTCGCCGTCGCGGGCCACGATGTCGATCTCGCCGCCGAACATGCGGAAGCGCCGCTCGACGATGGCGTAGCCCTTGGCGGCGAGGTGCCGGCAGGCGATCTCCTCGCCGGCGCGTCCCATCTCCTGGGTCGGTCTCCTGGCCGCGGTCAAGATCCTCGCCTCCGGCGCTCGCGGCGGGTCAGGGCCCGGCGGACGGCCCGGCCTTTTTCCAGCGGACGCCGTCCTTGGTGTCCTCGAGGACGATGCCCCGCTCGAGGAGCTCCCGGCGGATGGCGTCGGCGCGCGCGAAATCCTTCGCCGCCCGGGCCGCCTGGCGCTCTTCGACCAGTCGCGCCACATCCGCGTCGGCGCCGCCGGCGGCCG
>CAZFBC010000027.1:4330-11568 GCA_964517245.1 uncultured Eubacteriales bacterium
CAGTGGAGCCAGTAGTTGACGAACTTGACGCCGTTGGCGGCCTCGGACTGGGCGATCTCGTTCTCGTGATGGGGGAAGATGTTGTCCACCCCGCCGCAGTGGATGTCGAACGTCGGGCCGAAATACCGGGCGCTCATGGCCGAGCACTCGACATGCCAGCCGGGCCGGCCCGGCCCGATCTCGGTCTCCCAGACGGGCTCGCCCTCCCGGGGCGCCTTCCAGAGGGCGAAGTCGTGGACGCTCTCCTTCTCGTACTCGTCGGCATCGCCGCGGCTGCCCGGGCGCCGGCCCTCCAGGCTGACCCTGGACAGGCGGCCGTAGGCGGGGAACCGGTCGATGGCGAAGTAGATCGAACCGTCCTTCCGGTAGGCGAACCCCTTGTCGAGCAGGCGCCCGATGAGGGCCGCCATGGCGCGGATGTTCTCGGGATCGGTCGCCCGGGGGTAATGGTCGGCCGGCAGGATGTTGAGCGTCCGCTTCTCGGCGTGGAACGCCTCGATGAACGGACGCGTGTAGTCCCCGAGGCCCATCCCCCTGGCGTTGGCGCCCCGGATCGTCTTGTCGTCGACGTCCGTGATGTTCATCACGTGGGCGACCTCGAAGCCGGAGAACAGGAGGAAGCGCTTGAGCAGGTCCTCGAAGACATACGACCGCCAGTTGCCGATATGGGGAAAGTCGTAGACCGTCGGACCGCAGGTGTAGAGCCTGACCTTGCCGGGCTCGAGCGGAACGAACTCCTCGACCCGTCCGCCGAGGGTGTTGTGGAAGCGGATCATGTCCCGCTTATCTTAGCGGCTCGCCCCCCTCTCCGTCAACCCGGCCGGCATTTGACCGGGCTCGGGGGAATGTGACATAATCGGGCCTCATCGATCATCCCGAGAAGGCACTCATCATGAACATCACGTTCGGCATCCGCAGAGAGGACATCAACAAGTGGGAGAAGCGGGTCCCGCTCATCCCGTCCCACGTCCGCGAGCTCATGGAGGGCCGCCGCCTGGATTTCCGCGTCCAGCCCTCAGGCATCCGCGTCTTCACCGACGACGACTACCGGATCGCCGGCGTCCCGGTCGAGGAGGACCTGTCCTCCTGCTCCGTCATCCTGGCGCTCAAGGAGATCCCTCTCGAGCTCATCGAGCGCGGCAAGACCTACCTCTTCTTCTCCCACACGGCCAAGGGCCAGAGCCAGAACATGCCCATGCTGAGGAAGATGATGGACCTCGGCTGCACGGTCGTCGACTACGAGAAGATGGTCGACGACAAGGGCCGGCGGGTCCTCTATTTCGGCAACTACGCCGGGCACGCGGGGATGATCGACACCTTTTGGGCCCTCGGCAAGCGCCTCGAGGCCGAGGGGACGCCCAGTCCCTTCACCATGCTCCAGCCGGCCCATCGCTACGGCAGCCTCGTCGAGGCCAAGGAGGCCGCCGGGGACCTGGCCCGGGCGATCGGCCGGCAGGGCCTGCCGCGCGAGCTGGGCCCCGTCGTCTTCGGGTTCTTCGGCTACGGCCACGTCTCGCAGGGCGCCCAGGAGATCTTCGACATCCTGCCGCACGAAGCGGTCGGGCCGGCCGACCTCCACCGGCTCTTCGAGGCGGGGGAGGCGACCCACGGGCGCCTCTACAAGGCCGTGTTCCGCGAAGAGGACATGGTCAGGCCCGTCGACCCGGGGAAGCCGTTCGACCTTCAGGACTACTACGAGAACCCCCAGGGCTACCGGGCCGTGACCGAGGGGCTCGTGCCCTATCTCACCGCGATCGTCAACGGGATCTACTGGACCCCGAAGTTCCCCAAGTACGTCACCAAGCCCTTCCTGAAGTCGCTCTACGGGACGGGCGCCCGGCCGCGGCTCAGGGTCGTGGGCGACATCACCTGCGACATCAACGGTTCCATCGAGTCCACGGTCCGGCCCACCGATTCGGACGATCCGGTCTACGTGTACGACCCGGTCGAGGACCGGGCCGTGCCGGGCTTCGAGGGCCGGGGGCCGGCCGTCCTGGCCGTCTACAACCTGCCGGCCGAGCTGCCGCTCGAATCGTCGACCTATTTCAGCGGCAAGCTCAAGGAGCACGTCCCGGCCCTCGCCGCCGCGCGGTTCGACGGGCCGTTCGCCGCGTGCGGCCTGCCGGACGTCCTGCGGCGGGCGGTCATCCTCTACCGCGGGGAGCTCACGCCCGACTACGCCTATCTCGCCAAGTTCGTCGGCTGACCCAGCCCCTTTCGGAGGAGGCCATGAAACAAGCTCTCGTCCTCGGCGCCGGCCTCGTAGCCGGCCCGCTCGTCAAATATCTCCTCGACCAGCCGGGGATCTCCGTCGTCGTCGCCGACGTGGAGGTTGACCGGGCCGAGAGGCTCGTGGCCGGCCATCCCCGCGGCCGGGCCGAGCTCCTCGACATCGCCGACAGGGGCGCTTTGGCGGCCGCCATCGGCCGGTCCGACGTCGTCGTCAGCATGGTCCCCTACAAGTTCCACCCGATCGTCGCGGAGCTGGCCATCGAGCAGGGCCGGAGCGTCGTGACCGCCTCCTACGTCAGCCCGGCCATGCGGGCGCTCGACGGCCGGGCCCGGGAGAAGGGGGTCATCCTCCTGAACGAGCTCGGCCTCGACCCGGGGATCGACCACATGGAGGCCATGCGCGTCATCCACGGGGTCCACGACGCCGGGGGAGGCGTCGTCGGCTTCACCTCGTGGTGCGGCGGGCTGCCGGCCCCCGAAGCGAACACCAATCCCTTCGGATACAAGTTCTCCTGGAGCCCGAGGGGGGTCCTCCTGGCGTCGGGGAACGCGGCCCGCTTCCTCAAGGACGGCCGCGTCGTCACCATCCCCAAGGAAGAGCTGTTCGCCCGTCCCGAGACGATCGCCGTCCCGGGCCTCGGCGCTTTCGACGGCTACCCCAACCGGGACTCGGTCCCGTACCGGGAGATCTACGGCATCCCCGAGGCCCTGACCGTCTTCCGGGGGACCCTGCGCTACCCCGGCTGGTGCGAGACCCTGCCCGGGATGATCGAGCTGGGCCTGCTCGAGGACGCCCCGAAGGACCGCTCCGGTTCGACGTTCCTCGACCTCATGAGGGAGCTCTCCCAGGCCGGGCCCGGGGCGGACGTCAGGAACGCGGTCGCCGCCCGCCTCGGCCTCGAGCCCGGATCGGCGGTCGTCTCCCGGCTGGACTGGCTGGGCCTCTTCGAGGCGCGGCCCCTCCCGGAGCCCAAGGGCTCCGCCCTCGACAACCTGGCCTCGCTGATGATCGAAAGGCTCCGCTACGAGGCGGGGGAGAGGGACATGATCGTCCTCCGGCACGAGTTCCTCGTCCGGACGGCGTCGGGGCGGAGCGAGAGGATCGTCTCGACCCTCGTCGACTACGGCGTGCCGCACGGCGACTCGTCGATGTCGCGGACGGTCGGGCTGCCGGCGGCCATCGGGGCCCGGCTCGTCCTCGAGGGGAAGATCCCCCTTGTCGGCGTCCAGGTGCCCGTCCATCCCGACGTCTATGCCCCCATCCTGGAGGAGCTGGAGACGCGGGGCGTCCGTTTCGAGGAGAAGCGTCAAGCCATCTGAGGCGGCCATGAGAAGAAAAGCCTTTGTCGCGGGCCAGTTCTACCCGGGCGGCCGGGAGCCCCTGCGCGAAGCGATCGAAAGGCTGGCGCCTCCGGACGCGGTCCGGAAAAAGTCCGTCGCGGTCGTCTCCCCCCACGCCGGTTACATCTACTCGGGCCCCGTCGCCGCGGCGGTGTACGCCTCGACCCTCGTCCCTGCCGTCGTCGTCATCCTCGGTCCCGCCCACCGGGAGATCGGTTCCCTCTTCGCCATCTCCAGGCGGGGGAGCTGGCAGACCCCTCTCGGGGAAAGCCCGATCGACGAGGCCCTCGCGGCCGGCATCGCCGCCGCCTGCGACCTGGTCGAGGAGAACGACGAGGCCCACCTCCGGGAACATTCCCTGGAGGTCCAGCTGCCTTTCATTCAGTATTACCGCCCGGACGCGGCCATCGTCCCCCTGTGCGTCTCGCACGAGGCCGGATACCGGGAGCTCGAGGCGCTCGGCCGGGGCCTGGCCAAGGCGGTCCGGGACGACGGCCGGGAGGCCCTCGTCGTGGCCAGCACCGACATGAGCCATTACGTCAGCCAGAGGACGGCCGAGGCGAAGGACCGGCTGGCCGTCCGCAAGGTGCTCGACCTCGACCCGGCCGGGCTGTTCGACACGGTCACGGCCGAGAGGATCTCGATGTGCGGCTTCCAGCCGACGGCGGCCGCGCTCGTCGCGGCCCTCGGCCTGGGCGCGACGGGCGCAGAGCTCGTCCGCTACCAGACGTCGGGCGACGCGAGCGGCGACTACGGCCAAGTCGTCGGCTACGCGGGGATCAGGATCTTCTGAACGGAGGAACACATGCCCCTCAGCGAGCGCATCAAGGAGCGGAGCCGCAAGCTCGTCTGGTCCGCAGGAGCCAACGCCGACATGGCCTATAGGCCGATCCTCGAGAAGTTCCCGCACATCACCGCGTTCGGCTCCGAGAGGTGGAACCTCTACCTGACGGTCGGCAGCGTCTACGCGGCGGTCATGCGGCTCATCCACGACCAGCGGCTCGCCGAAGCCGACGTCGACGAGCTGCTGGCCATCGTCAACACGTCGCTCGGCGAGAGGCACCCCGGAGGGGTCGAGGCTCTAGAGGAGTGCCGGAAGGCCATCGACTACAGCTTCGCCGGGATCAAGGGCGGCGAGGAGGCGGAGCCCGAATTCGCCTTCTCCGACCGCGTCGGGGCCTGGGTCCTCTACAAGCTCGGCGGGCCGAAGGAGTTCAAGGACGCGGCCGTGCTGATGAGGACCCTGGGCCTGTCGGCGATCTCCGCGTTCGCCTCGTGGTGGGACTGAAGGTCACTTCGGCCCGTCCATACTGCTGATAAAAAAAGAAATAGCTGGCCAATAAAAGAGACCGCGCGGCGCGGTCCGGCCCCCGCCCTCTAACTTACAGTCATTTGACACCCGGTCGCTTTTAATGCTATAAAAAACCGGGAAAAAGCATGGTCAAGTCTGCGCTGCGCGACAAGGACAGGACGGTGCTGACCCTCGTCGCCGAAAGCTTCGTCCGCCACGGCCGCCCCGTGAGCTCCGGGGCGATCAGCCAGACTCGGCGGATCACGGCCTCTCCGGCCACGCTGCGCAACATCATGGCCAAGCTCGAGACGATGGGCTTCCTGTCCCAGCCCCACACGTCGGCCGGCCGGGTCCCGACGGACAAGGGCCTGCGCCACTACGTCGGCGGGCTGCTCGCCGAAAAGGCGCTGCCCGAGGAAAGGCTGCCGCTGTTCCAGGAGGATTTCCCCAACCGGACGGCGGATTTCGATTCTCTGCTCATCCAGGCCTGCCGGATCCTGGCCGACTCCTCGGACAACGTCGGCTTCGTCATCTCCCCGCACATCTTCCGCCTGCCCTTCGAGCATCTCCGCTTCGTCAAGATCTCGGACCGGCGCGTGCTGGTCATCCTGGTGACGCCGTTCCACATGGTCCTGACCGAGACGCTCGAGACCTCGCTTGTCCTGACCCAGACGGAGCTCGACCGGGCCTCCCAGTACGTCAGCCAGACCTTCCGCGGCCGGACCATCCTGGCCGTGCGCGACGCCCTGCTCCGCGAGCTGCCCAAGGTCCGGATGAGGTACGAGGACGCGCTCGACAAGCTGCTCGACCTGATCCGGACCTCCATCGACCGGCAGGAGGGCGACAGCCGCATCTTCCTCCAGGGCGCCTCCCGGCTCGTGGGCAAGGCCGAGCTCTCGGACCTGGACAAGCTGAGGTCGCTCTTCCAGAACATCGAGGAGAAGGCCGCCCTCGTCAAGCTGCTCTCCGATTTCATCAGCCTCGACAGGGTCAAGGTCCTGATCGGCGCGGAGGCCAATCTCCCCAACGTCGAGGACTGCTCCCTCGTCCTCTCCCACTACGGCTACAGCAACCAGGTCCTCGGGACCCTCGGGATCATCGGCCCGAAGCGCATCCCGTACGCCAAGATCATCCCGCTCGTCGACCGCATGGCCAAGCGGGTCAGCCGGGCCATCACGGTCTTCGGCAGAGAGGTCAATCTATGACGGACGAAAAAGACAAGCCCGGCGACGAGATCGAGTTCATCCCCGAGGCCCCGCCGCCCGGCGACGGGCCGGACCCGGCGCCCCCGGCCGGCCCGCCCCCCGGGAAGAAGGAGGCCGAGGGCTCGCGTCACCTCAAGGAGAAGCTCAAGAAGAGGGAGGCCGAGCTGAAACAGCTCAGGAAGGAGGTCGACGAGCTCAAGGACGCCCACCTCCGCAAGCTCGCCGAGATGGAGAACCTCCGCAAGCGCTTCGAACGGGAGAAGGGCGAGTTCCAGCAGTACGTCCTGAGCGGCCTGCTGATCGAGCTTCTGGGCGTCGCCGACAATTTCGAGCGGGCCCTCCAGAGCGCCGCCGCCGACGCGGACGGGAAGACCCTCCGGGAGGGCGTCGAGCTCATCCTCAGGATGTTCCAGAACCTTCTGGCCAAGAACGGCGTCCGGCCGATCGCCCTCGAAAGCCGCGCCTTCGACCCGAACTTCCATCACGCCATGACCGTGGAGGAGTCCGACGCGGTCGAGGAGCCCGAGGTCGCGGAGGTGCTCCAGAAGGGCTACATGCACCACGACCGGCTCCTGCGGCCGACCCTGGTCAAGGTCCTCGTTCCCAGGAAAGGACAATAGCGACATGGGACGCGTCATCGGCATCGATCTCGGCACGACCTATTCCTGCATCGCCTACCTCGAAGGCGGCCGTCCGGTCGTCATCCCCAACCTCGAGGGGCTGCCCACGACGCCCTCCGTGGTGTCCTTCACGGCGTCGGGGGAGCGGCTCGTCGGGACCCTGGCCATGCGGCAGGCGGTCACCAACCCCGGCAACACCTTTTTCGCGGTCAAGCGCCTGATCGGCCAGAAGTTCCAGGCCCCCCGGGTCCAGGAGGCCGTCAACCGGCTGCCCTACGTCCTCAAGGAGGCCGCCAACGGCGACGTGGCCGTCGTCCTGGGGGACCGGACCATGAGCCCGCCCGAGATCTCGTCGATGCTCCTGGGGTACCTGAAGAATTGCGCCGAGGTCTTCTTCGGCGAGCCGGTGACGGAAGCCGTCATCGCCGTGCCGGCCCATTTCGACGACGCCCAGAGACAGGCGACCAAGGACGCGGCCACGATCGCCGGCCTGGAGGTCCAGCGCGGCAGCCGCTTCGAGGTTGAGCTCGGCGCGCTGGAGATCGAGCC
>CAZFBC010000027.1:11578-11831 GCA_964517245.1 uncultured Eubacteriales bacterium
GACGCGGCCACGATCGCCGGCCTGGAGGTCCAGCGCGTCATCAACGAGCCGACCGCCGCCGGGCTGGCCTACGGGCTCGACGCCAAGAAGAAGGGGATCGCCGCCGTCTACGACCTCGGCGGCGGGACCTTCGACATCACCATCCTCGAGTTCGGCGACGGCGTCTTCAACGTCCTGGCGACCAACGGCGATTCCTTCCTCGGCGGCGAGGACTTCGACAACCGCATCGTCGAGTGGCTGGCCGCGAGTTTCC
>CAZFBC010000027.1:11841-17080 GCA_964517245.1 uncultured Eubacteriales bacterium
TCCGGGCCGAGACGGGGCTCGACCTGAGCCAGGACAAGCTCGCGCTCCAGCGGGTGAAGGAGGCCGCGGAAAAGGCCAAGAGGGAGCTGTCCTTCACCGCGGAGACGGAGATCAACCTGCCGTTCATCTCCTCCGACAGGACGAGCTCCAAGCACCTGCGCAAGACCCTCAGCCGGCCGACGTTCGAGGCCATGACGGCGGACCTCGTCGAGCGGACCGTGCCGCGGATCGAGCAGGCCCTCGCCGACGCCAAGCTGACCGTCGACCTCGTCGACCACGTCATCCTCATCGGCGGCCAGACGCGGATGCCTCTGGTCAAGGAGCGGGTGACCAAGTTCTTCGGCCGTCCGCCGGAGGAGAAGGTCGATCCCGACCAGACCGTGGCTTTGGGCGCGGCCATCCAGTCGGGCATCCTCGACGGCCAGGTCCGGGACCTCGTCCTCCTGCTCGACGTCACCCCGTTCGCCCTGGGGATCGAGACGGAGGGCGACGGCTACGAGACCGTCATCGAGAGGAACACGACCGTCCCGACGCGCAAGGTCAGGGCCTTTACCACGGTCGAGCACAACCAGCGCCGCGTCCGGATCCACGTCATGCAGGGGGAGGGCTTCCTGGCCTCGATGAACAAGTCCCTGGCCGTCTTCGAGCTCGTCGGGATCGAGCCGGCCCCGGCCGGCGTGCCCCAGATCGACGTCACCTTCGAGATCAACGCCGACGGGCTGGTCCAGGTCTCGGCCAAGGACAAGGAGACCGGTCTCGAGCACCGGATCGAGGTTCGGCCCGCCTCCGGGCTCTCCGCGGCGGAGGTGGACGACCTGAGACAGCGCACGAGCCGCGACCTCGCCAAGCTGGGAGCGAATGGCTAAGAAGGACTATTACCAGGTCCTGGGCGTGCCGCGGGACGCCACGGCCGAGGACATCAAGAAGGCCTACCGCCAGAAGGCCTTGACGCACCATCCCGACCGCAATCCCGGCAGCGCGGCGGACGAGGAGAGGTTCAAGGAGGCCGCGGAGGCCTACAGCGTCCTGGCCGACGCGGAGAAGAGGTCCGTCTACGACCGCTTCGGGCACGAGGGGCTGCGGGGCGGGGGATTCCAGGGATTCTCCGGCTTCGATCCCTCGGTCTTCGAGGACTTCGAGGACATCCTCGGGAATTTCTTCGGCTTCAGCTTCGGCGATTTCTTCGGCGGCCGGTCGCGCGGCCGGGGAGGGGTCCGTCGCAGCCGGGGCCGGGACCTGGCCGTCGAGATCGAGATCACGCTCGAGGAGGCGGCCGCGGGCCTCGAGAGGGAGATCAAGCTGGCCCGGGCCGAGACCTGTCCGGCCTGCCGGGGCTCCAAGAGAAAGCCCGGGACGCGGGCCTCGTCCTGTCCCGCCTGCGGCGGCCGGGGCCAGGTCCGCATCCAGCAGGGCTTTTTCACGCTGGCCAGGACCTGCCCGCGATGCCAGGGCCGCGGGGAGATCGACGTCTCCCCGTGCGAATCGTGCCAGGGCAAGGGCCACGTCAGGGAGAAGCGGGCGCTCAAGGTCCGCATCCCGGCCGGAGTCGCCGACGGGTCGCGCCTGAGGCTCGTCGGCGAGGGCGACGCCGGCGACGAGGGCATGCCCGCCGGCGACCTCTACGTCGTCACGCGCGTCCATAAGCACCCCTTCTTCGAGCGCGAGGGCAACGACCTCGCCTGCGAGATCACGGTCTCGTTCACCCAGGCCGCCCTCGGCGCCCGGATCGAGATACCGACCCTCGAGGGGAGCGAGGTCCTCAAGGTCCCCGCCGGGACCCAGCCGGGCGAGATCGTCCGCCTCAAGGGCAGGGGCGTCCAGGACGTCGCCGGGCGGCGCAAGGGCGACCTCTTCATCAAGGTCCTCGTCCGGACGCCGGAGAACCTGTCCAAGGAGCAGAAAGCCCTGCTGGCCAAGCTCGCCGAGGTCCGCGGCGAGGACATCGAATCGGTCGACAAGAGCGTCGTCCACAGGTTGAAGAACATTTTCCAGTGAGCCGCCGAGCAACGTGACCGCCAACCAGTTCTTCGTCCCCCGCATCGCCGAGGACGCGGCCCGGATCGTCCTCGAGGGCGCGGAGCACCGCCACCTGGCCCGGGCGGCCAGGGTCCGGGCCGGCGAGCGGGTCTGGCTCTGCGATGCCGCAGGGCGGCGCTGCCTGGCCCTCGTCGAGACGGTGGGGAAGGAGAGGACGTCGCTGGCCGTCCTGGAGATGGAGGAGCCCGGGGCGCCGCGGACCAGGGTCGCCCTGGCCCAGTGCCTGGTCGAAGCCGGGAAGCTCGAGACGGTCGTCGAGAAAGCGGCCGAGCTCGGGTGCTCGGACCTCATCCCGGTGGTCAGCGCGAGGTCGCTCCGGGCCCCGGGAGAGAGAACGGACCGCAAGCTCGAGCGGTGGAGGAGGATCGCCCGCGAGGCCGCCAAGCAGTGCAAGGGGCCTCTCGTCACCGAGATCCATCCCCCCCGCGGTCTCCGGGAGCTCCTGGCGGACCGGGGGCCGGGCCTGCGGCTGTTCCTCAGCGAGCACGGGGGCCGTCCCCTGCGGGACGTCGTCGTCGGCCCGGCGGCTTCGACGGAGGGCCCGCCGGGGTCGGTCCTGCTGCTCGTCGGACCCACGGGAGGGTGGACCGAGGGGGAGGAGATGGCCATCCGCGCGGCCGGTTTCGAGGCCGTGTCGCTCGGGAGCCGCATCCTCAGGGCCGAGACGGCCGCGCTGGCCGGGGCGTTCCTGATCGCCCATTTCTGGAACGGGTGACATGTTCCTCCAAGGACAGAAGGTCGGCAAGTACGAGATCATCCGGTCCCTCGGGAGCGGGGGGTTCGGGTCCGTCTACCTGGCCAAGGACACCTGGCTCGACATCAAGGTCGCCATCAAGGTCCCCCACAAGCAGTCCGCCGAGCTCTACAAGCTCCTCAAGGAGCCGCGGCTCCAGGCCGCTCTCAACCATCCGAACATCGTCCGGATGCTGGCCGCCGAGAAGGAGAAGAACGTCTTCTTCATGGTCATGGAGTACATCAAGGGCCCGACCCTGGAGAAGATCCTCGAGAAGGAGCGCATCCTCGGCACGGACCAGGCCATGGACTTCATCAAGCAGGTCTCCTACGGGG
This sequence comes from uncultured Eubacteriales bacterium, assembly GCA_964517245.1. Classification (GTDB taxonomy): domain Bacteria; phylum Acidobacteriota; class Aminicenantia; order Aminicenantales; family Saccharicenantaceae; genus RBG-16-66-30. The sequence goes on from CAZFBC010000027.1 coordinate 14,947, forward strand.
TCGACCACGCCCACAAGGCCAAGATCATCCACCGGGACCTGCGCCCTTCGAACATCATCGTGTCCGAGGACGGCACGGCCAAGATCACCGACTTCGGGACCTCGGCCTGGCTCAACGCCGTGCCCTACGCCTCGACGCGGATAGGCTCGCAGCCGTACATGGCCACCGAGCAGTTCATGGGCAAGGCCGGATACGCCGCCGACCTCTACTCCCTGGGCTGCATCTTCTACGAGATGATCATCGGCCGCCCCCCTATCTTCGACCCGGATCCCTTCAAGATCCTGGAGAGGGCCCAGCAGGGCAAGATCACCCCGCCGCGGATCAAGAATTCACGCGTCCCGCGGGAGATCGACGCCATCATCATGCGGGCCCTGGCCCCCAAGGTCGAGGACCGGTACCAGAGCGCCTCGGAGATCATCCGCGACCTGTCGCTCTTCAAGGGCCGGACGCCCAAGACCTCCGAGATCGACGACATCATGCTCCGGATCAAGGCCCGGGAGCAGAAGACGACCGCCTTCTGCTGGAACTGCCGCCGGCCCCTGCCGCCCAAGTCGCGGAACTGCCCGCACTGCGGGGAAAACGTCTGATTTCCCCCCGAGAGGCGATTGACTTCGCCGGCGGCGATGATATACCATGAGGCGCGAAAGCGAAGGAGTTCCCGATGAGCCCATTCTTGGAGAACGGGATCGTGTGGATGAACGGCCGCCTGGTGCCGTGGAAGGACGCGACGATCCACCTCGCCTCCCACGTCATCCACTACGGCAGCTCCATCTTCGAGGGCCTGCGGGCCTACGGGACGCCCCGGGGCACGGCCGTCTTCCGCCTCCGGGACCACACCCGGAGGCTCTATAACTCGGCCAAGATCTACCGCATGGAGATCCCCTACGCCGAAGAGGATCTCGACCGGGCCGTCGTCGAGACCGTGCGGGCCAACAAGCTCAAGTCCTGCTACGTCCGGCCGATCGTCTACCGGGGCTACAACACCCTCGGCGTCAATCCCCTCCCGAACCCGGTCGACTGCGCCGTCCTCGTCTGGGAGTGGGGCAAGTACCTCGGGCCCGAGGCCATGGAGGCCGGCGTCGACGTCTGCGTCTCCTCGTGGTGGCGCATGGCCCCGAACACCTTCCCGGCCCTGGCCAAGGCCGGAGCCAACTACATGAACTCCCAGCTCATCAAGATGGAGGCCCTCCTCGACGGCTACGAGGAGGGCATCGCGCTCAACATCCGCGGCCACATCAGCGAGGGCAGCGGCGAGAACATCTTCCTGGTCAAGGACGGCGTCGTCCTGACGCCGCCGCTGTCGTCGTCCGTCCTGCCGGGCATCACCCGGGATTCGGTCATGACCCTGTTCCGGGAGATGGGCGTCCGCGTCGTCGAGGAGACCATCCCCCGGGAGCTGCTCTACATCGCCGACGAGGTGTTCTTCACCGGCTCGGCGGCCGAGGTCACGCCCATCCGGTCGATCGACAAGATCGTCGTCGGCAACGGCCGGCGGGGGCCGCTGACGGAGAAGGTCCAGACGGCCTTTTTCGAGGTCATCGACGGGAAGCGCGAGGACGCGCACGGCTGGCTGACGTTCGTCTGACACCCTTTGCGAGGAGGACATCATGGTCATCGATGAATTCCTGAAGATCGCGATCGAACGGGACGCCTCGGACCTCCACTTCAAGGCCGGCAACAACCCCATGATCCGCGTCCACGGGACCCTGACGCCCCTGACCGGCTATCCCCGGCTGACGCCCGCGGACTGCGAGGAGCTTGCCAACCAGATGATGACCGACTTCCAGCGCAAGCGGCTGGCCGAGGACCTCGACATCGACCTGGCCTACAGCCTCCCCGGCTTCGGCCGCTTCCGCGGCAGCATCTACCACCAGCGGGGCTCCCTGGCCATCGCCCTGCGCATCATCCCGCTCGAGGTCAAGACCATCCGCCAGCTGCTCCTGCCCGAGGTCCTGGAGAAGATCGCCTTCTACCAGAGGGGCCTCGTCCTGGTGACGGGCACGACGGGAAGCGGCAAGACGACCAGCCTGGCCGCCATGGTCGACTACATCAACACCTTCCGCCGCGAGAACATCATCACCGTCGATGACCCGATCGAATACCTCCACAAGGACAAGAAGAGCACCGTCATCCA
>CAZFBC010000028.1:0-10232 GCA_964517245.1 uncultured Eubacteriales bacterium
CCGCCCCGGTTCGCCCTGTCGTTCCCCGCCTCGCTCTCCTCCTCGCCGCTCGACGGCCGGCTCCTCCTGTTCCTCTCGACCGACGGCGCCCGCGAGCCCCGCTTCCAGGTCGGCGACGGGCCCGACACCCAGCTCGTCTTCGGCGTCGACGTCGAGGGCCTGGCCCCCGGCCGCGAAGCCGTCATCGACGCCCAGGCCTTCGGCTACCCGCTGCGCAGCCTGGCCGAGCTCCCGGCCGGCGAGTATTTCGTCCAGGGCCTTCTCCACCGCTACGAGACCTTCCGCCGCTCGGACGGCCACGTCGTCAAGCTGCCCATGGACCGCGGCGAGGGCCAGCGCTGGAACGCGGCGCCCGGCAACCTCCTCAGCGCGCCGCGCAAGGTCCGCCTCGACCCCCGGAGCGCCGAGCCCGTCCGCATCGTCCTCGACCGCGAGATCCCGCCCGTCCCCGCGCCCGAGGACACCAAGTACATCCGCCACGAGCGCATCGAGAGCAGGCTCCTGACGGAGTTCTGGGGCCGGCCCATGCACCTCGGCGCCTGCCTGCTCCTGCCCGAGGGCTTCGACGAGCACCCCGAGGCCCGCTACCCGCTGGTCGTCTTCCACGGCCACTTCCCCCGCACCGTCGAGGGCTTCCGCGAGACGCCGCCCGACCCCGGCCTCAAGCCCGACTACAGCGCGCGCTTCCGGCTCGAGGGCTACAACCGCATCGAGCAGGAGTACGCCCACGAGCTCTACAAGACCTGGACGGGCCCGGGCTTCCCCCGGGTCATCGTCATGGAGATCCAGCACGCCAACCCCTACTACGACGACTCCTACGCGGTCAACTCGGCCAACCTCGGCCCCTACGGCGACGCCATCGTCCGCGAGCTCATCCCCTACATCGAGAAGAAGTACCGCGGCCTCGGGGCCGGCTGGGCCCGCTCCCTGTACGGCGGCTCGACGGGCGGCTGGGAGGCCCTGGCCGCCCAGGTCTTCTACCCCGACGAGTTCAACGGCTGCTACGCCGCCTGCCCCGACCCCATCGACTTCCGGGCCTACACGGTCGTCGACATCTACAGCCATCGCAACGCCTACTACGTCGACAGCCGGTGGAAAAGAACGCCCCGGCCCGCCCTCCGCAACTGGCTCGGCGAGGTCAGCGCGACGCTCGAGGAGACCAACCACCGCGAGCTGGCCCTGGGCACGAACTCCCGCTCGGGCGACCAATGGGACATCTGGCAGGCCGTGTTCGGCCCCGTCGGCCCGGACGGCTACCCCAAGCCCATCTGGGACAAGCTCTCCGGCGAGATCGACCGCGACGTCGCCGCCCACTGGCGCGAGAACTACGACCTCCGCCACATCCTGGAGCGCGACTGGAAGACGCTCGGCCCCAAGCTCGAGGGCAAGATCCACATCTACTGCGGCGACATGGACAACTACTACCTCAACAACGCCGTCTACCTCATGGAGGACTTCCTCGAGGGCACCAAGGACCCCTACTACGCGGGCGAGGTCGACTACGGCGACCGGGCCGAGCACTGCTGGAACGGCGACCACGACCGGCCCAACGCCGTGTCGCGCCTGCGCTACCACCAGATGTACATCCCGCGCATCGCCGAGCGCATCGTGAAGACGGCGCCCCCCGGCGCCGACGTCAAGAGCTGGAGGTACTGAACGACCATGACCGTCAAACGACCTCTCGCCTTCAAGACCGTCCTCCTCGCCGCCGTCGCGGCCGCCGGCCTCGTCCGGGCGGCCGCGCCGTGCACGCTGGCCGTCATCTCCGGCAAGGCCACGGCCGACGGCCGGGCCCTGATGTGGAAGAACCGCGACACGTCCGACCCGAACAACAAGCTGATGTTCTTCAAGGGGCCCCGGCACGACTTCGCCGCCCTGGTCATCTCCGAGGACGCGGCGGGGGCCGAGGTCTGGGCCGGCCAGAACGCCGCGGGCTTCGCCGTCATGAACGCCCAGGCCGACGACCTCGGCGACGCGTCGAAGAAGCTCGACGGGGCCGGCAACGGCGCCTTCATGAAGCTGGCCCTGGGCGCGTGCGCCACGGTCGGGGACTTCGAGGCCCTCCTCGTCCGCGAGAAGGGCCAGTGGGACCTGGCCGCCAACTTCGGGGTCATCGACGCCGAGGGCGGCGCCTGCTTCTTCGAGACCTCGCGCGACGCCTTCCAGAAGTTCGACGCCCGCGACCCGCGCGTCGCCCCCTTCGGCACGCTCGTCCGGACGAACTTCGCCTTCACCTCGCCCGACCCGATGCTCGGCGGCGCCTTCGACCGCTTCGAGCGGATCGGCCGCATCGTCGACGCGGGCCGGGCCCGGGGCCCGATCGACGCGCGCTTCATCCTCCGGGAGGCGGCCCGCGACCTCGTCAACGAGAAGCTCCACTCCTACCCGCTGGCCCGCCCTCTGCCGGACGACCCGGCCGCGCCCCTCCACGTCCACACCTCGGACACCATCAACCGCAACACCAGCGTCTCGGCCGTCGTGTTCGAGGGCGCCCCGTCCCGCGACAGGGCCGACCTCGCGACCATGTGGGTCCTGCTCGGCCAGCCCGTGGCCGGGGCGGCCGTCCCGGTCTGGCCCGCCTCCGGCAAGGTCCCGTCGCCGACGACCGGCCCGAAGACCGCCCCTCTCAACGACGTCGCCCGGGCCGTCGCCGCCTACCTCTACCCGGACGAGCGGGGCCGCAACTGGCAGTACCTGAACGTCACCCGGCTCAGGACCTTCGGCGGCGAGGGCGTCCTGGCCAAGGTCCTGCGCGTCGAGGACCGGGCCATGGCGAGGGCCGCGGCGAAAAGGGCCGAGTGGGCGGCCCAAAAGCCCTCCGCGGCCGAGATGGCGGACTTCCAGGAGAGCGTCGCCGCCGAGGCCCTCGAGGCCCTGCGCGGGGAGTTCGCGGCGCTTCTCGCCCGGCCTCCCGCGGCCCGCTGACCCGGACCGGACTTGTGGTATCATTGATGGCCGGGGGATAGGAGCCCCCGAGGCATGCCTCCAGCCGACCGCCGCATCAGGACAAGGAAGCGCCGTTTCGCCCTCCTCGCCGCGGCCCTCGCCCTCGCCGCCGCCGTCCTGGCCTTCAGGGCCTGCCGCAAAACGGAGGCCGACGCCTACGTCCTCAAGCCCGTCGACCTGAGCTACACCATCCTGGCCAACTGCACCGTCGACTATCCGAAGCCGCTGGACATGACCTTCCTCGCCGGCGGCCGGGTCCGGGCGGTCGAGGTCGGGGACGGCGAGCGCGTCGCCGAGGGACGGACGCTCGTCCAGCTCGACGATTTCGAAGCCAGGCGGAACCTGGCCATCAGCGCCGACAGCCTCAAGTCCGCGGAGCTCCGGCTCCGCAACGCCCGGGACGAGGTCCTGCCGACGCTGCGGGAGAAGCTCAAGGAGTCGGAGGCGAACCTGGGCCAGGCCCGGCGGACGCTCGAGAGGTCGCGCGAGATCGAAGCCGCAGGCGGCATCTCCAAGGCCGAGCTGGAGAGGGCCGACAAGGACTACCAGGGCGCGCTGGCCCGCTACAACCAGCAGAGGCTCGAGCTCGAGAACTACTCCCGCAGCGGCCGGCTGGCCGACCTGGAGTACGAGGTCTCGACGGCCAGGTCCCGGTTCGAGCTGGCCGGACGCGCCCTCGAGGACACCCGGCTGGCCGCCCCCTTCGACGGGACCGTGGTCAAGGTCCACGTCCAGCCCGGGGAAAAGGCGGCCCCCTCGGCCCGGGCCGTGACCGTCGTCGAGAGCGCCGCCTGGCAGCTCGTCCTCAACGTCGACCAGAAGGAGCTGCCCTTCCTGAAGCGCGGCCTCCGGGCCCTGGTGACGATGGACGCCTATCCCGAGACGAAGATCGAGGGCCAGGTCTCCTACGTCTGCACCGAGGTCGACAAGGAGCGCAACACCTGCGAGCTCAGGGTCGAGATCCCGAGCGACGTCCCCTTCATCAAGTCCGGCATGGCCGGCCAGGCCGAGATCCTGGCCGGCACGTACGAACAGGCCCTGGCCCTGCCGGCGCGGTTCGTCAAGCGCGACGCCGCCGCGACCTTCGTCTGGCTGTGGGACGGCCGCCGGGCCGTCCTGACCAGGGTCGCGGTCAGGCCGGTGGGCGAGCGCTGGGTCCTGACCGAAGGCCTGGCGGAGGGCTCGACCGTCCTCGACGCCGACCCTCGCGCCGACGCCGCCCGGCTCAGGCCGGGCGCGGAGATCACGGCGGCCTCGATACGATGATCGTCCGGCCGTACGAGACGCACATCGCCTTCAGGTTCCTGCTGAAGGGCCGGGGCCAGACCGTCCTCCTGCTCGCGGGCATCGCCGTCGGCGTGGCCGTCCAGTTCTTCCTCTCGTCGCTCATCGGCGGGCTCCAGCTCAGCCTGATCGAGCGCACGGTCGGCTCGGCGCCGCACGTCTTCGTCCTGCCCCAGGACTCCATCCCCGAGAGCGTCCTGGCCGGCGGCGGGGCCGCCGTCGATTCGCGGCGCGTCCTGTACACGGAGAACCGGGAGATCCTGGCCTGGCAGACCTACGTCGACTTCCTCAGGGCCCGTCCCGAGGTGACCGCGGTCAGCCCGGTGGCCGGCGGGCAGGGCCTCATCGAGAGGGGCGGGGCTTCGGACACGGTGGCCGTCAAGGGCATCGCGGCCGAGGACGGGGCCCGCATCTACCGCTTCGACCGGAACCTGCGGGAGGGCCGGGCGGAGCTCGCCGGGGACGACGCGATCGTCGGCCGGGCGGTCGTCGACAGGTTCCGCCTCGAGCCCGGCGACCGGTTCTTCCTCCGGACGGGCCGGGGCGCGGGCGACTTCTTCACCGTGACCGGGGTCGTCGACCTCGGCTCCGACCAGGCCAACGCCGTCGTCTTCCTGTCGGTCGAGCGGGCCCGGGGGCTCCTCGGGCTCGGCGGGGTCAGCGCCATCGAGGTCAAGGTCCGCGACGTGTTCGCCGCGTCGGACCTGGCCCGGGCCCTGCGGGCCGAGTTCTCGCGGGTCAAGTTCGAGAGCTGGCAGGAGCGCAACGCCGAGCTCCTGACCGCCCTCCGCTCCCAGAGCGGGTCCTCCGCCATCATCCAGTTCTTCGTCCTGTTCGCCATCTCGCTCGGCATCGCCAGCGTCCTCGGCATCGCCGCCGTCCAGAAGTCCCGCCAGCTGGGCATCCTCAAGGCCATGGGGGTCGACAACCGGGGCGCGGCCCGGATCTTCCTCATCCAGGGCCTGGCGCTGGGCCTGGCCGGGTCGCTGCTCGGCATCGGCCTGGGCTACGCCATCGGGGCCCTGTTCATCCGTTATTTCGGCCCCGGGACGTTCGGGCTCCAGCTCGAGGCCTTCAACCTCGTCACGCCCGCCGCGCTGGCCGTGGCCGGCTCGGCCCTGGCCTCGCTCGTCCCCGCCCGCCGGGCCGCCCGGCTTTCGCCCATCGAGGTCATCCGCAATGGCTGAGATCATCGCCGCGAGGGACCTGCGCAAGCACTTCGGCGACGCCGTCCGGACCGAGGTCCTGCGCGGCATCAGCGTGGAGATCGAGCGGGGCGCCTTCACGGCCGTCATCGGCCCGTCGGGGTCGGGCAAGACGACGCTCCTCAACATCCTCGGCCTGCTCGAGAGCCCGTCGTCGGGCGAGCTCGTCGTCGACGGCCGGGACTTCTCGTCCGTCGACGTCAACGACGCCTCGGCCTTCCGGAACGCCGCCATCGGCTTCGTCTTCCAGTTCCACCACCTGCTGCCGGAGTTCACGGCCCTGGAGAACATCCTCCTGCCCCATTGGATCGGCCGCGGCCGGCCGCCCAAGTCGGTCGTCGGCAGGGCGCTCGCGGTGATGGAGGAGATCGAGATCCTCCGGATCAAGGACAAGTTCCCCAGCCGCATCTCCGGCGGCGAGCAGCAGCGGGTGGCCATCGCCCGGGCCATCGTCAACGGGCCCAAGATCGTCTTCGCCGACGAGCCGACCGGCAACCTCGACCGCGAGACGGGCTTCGCCGCCCTCGAGGCCATGGTCCGGACGGTCCGGGAGCACGGAACGACCCTGGTCCTGGTCACCCACGACCGGGAGATCGCCGTGAGGGCCGACCGCATCCTGGAGCTCGTCGACGGCCGCGTCTGCAGGTCCTTCCTGGTCAGGGAGACGGGCGAGGCGCGGGCGCGGGAGCTGCTTCGGGACCGCCGCTGCCAGGCGGAATGATCTTCCGGGGGGACGCCCCGTCAGAAGGCCTGGCCGATGCTGAGGTAGAAGACGCCCCGCTTCTCGCCCTCCCGCGGCCAGAGGTTGAACCCGTAATCCGCCCGCACCAGCCCGATGGGGCTCTTCAGGCGGAGCCCGATCCCCATCCCGTGCCGCACCTCGCCGAGCCGCACGTCCCTCAGCGTCGGATAGACGGCCCCCAGGTCGTAGAAGAGGACCCCGGAGGCCGGCCCGAGGACGGGGAACCGCAGCTCCTGGTTGACGACGGCGACCACCGCCCCGCCCGCCGGCACGCCCAGCAGCGGGTCGACCGGCCCGACCCCGTCCTGCTTGAAGCCGCGCACCGAATTGCCGCCGCCGGCGAAGAACCTCTTCGCGGCCACCAGCTCGCACCCGAAGGCGTCGGCCGCGCCGACCCGGGCCGCCGCCGCCCAGACCAGCCCCGGCCCGAAGCGGCGGTAGCTCTGGACCTGCCCGAAGACGCTCACGTACGGCATCTCCGTCGCCAGGAACTCCGGCGACCAGGTCACGGCCAGCGACAGGAACGACCCTCTCTTCGGGTCGAAGAGGTCGTCGCGGGTGTCGCGCACGAGCAGCCCGGCGATCTCCGAGACGAAGACGTTCTCCTCGACGGGCGAGACCTCCGGCACAGCCGGGTCGTAGGTGTGGATCCTGTTCATCCGGTAGAGGGCCGAGAAGTCGAGCTTCGACGGCAGCTCGAACCGGCTCTGGAGCGTCAGGCCCGATTCGTCGGCCGTGAACAGCTCCCGGACGTCCCTCTTCGTATAGACGCTCGCCAGCAGGTTGAACCGGGCCCCGAACATGTAGCTGGACTCGACCGAGAACCGCAGGTCGCTCTGCCTGGCGTTGCGCCGGAAGGCGAGCACGCCGGCCAGGCCGTCCCCGACGGGCGAGCGCAGGTCCACTTCGCCGAAGCCCTCGAGCTTCTCCTCGGAGTTGTAGCGCAGGCCGTAGGCCAGGGTGACCGGGGGCATCTCCCGGACCTCGATGTCGACCCTTTCCCGGACCCCGTCCCCGCCGTCCTTTCTCTCCGCCTCCGCCCCCTCCTTGGCGCCGCCCTCCGCCTCGTCCTCCGGCCCGCTGTCGATGTCGACGCTCCGGAAGATCCCCGAGTCGTAGATGCGCTTCTGGCCCCGCGCGAGCGCCTCCGAGGTCAGGGGCTGTCCCGGCTCGAGGCCCGAGACGCCGCGGACGAAGCGCTCCCCGGTCCGCCCCCCGCCCGCGACCCCGACCGACGCGATCGTGTGCCGCGGACCCTCGTCGACCCTGTACGTCACGGAGACGCCGACGTCGCCGTCCCCGCCCGCTGCGCCGCCCGTCCCGTCCGCGCCCTCCGCCGCCACCGCGACGGCCACCTCGACGTCCTGGTAGCCCTTGCCCCGGTAGAGGTTGAGGAGCGCCGTCCGGCCCTCGGCCGCCGCGGCCGGGTCGTACGGCTTTCCCGCCTCGAGGCCCAGCGCGCCGCGGAGCTCCCGCTCCCCGAGGACGCTGTTGCCCTCGATCGCCACGCCGCGCACGACGCTCCGCGGGCCTTCCTCGACGGCGATCACGATGTCGACGGCCCGCGCCTCGCGGTCCTCCTCGAGCCGGGCCACCTCGACGGACGCCCTCGCGTAGCCGCGCTCCCGGTAGGCCCGCTCGATCGACCGCGCCGCCAGGCGCGGCGCGTGGACGGCGTTCCAGAGCCCCCGGCCCGCGGCCAGCGGGAAGTCGGAGGCCGCCTTCCGGACGACGGATGCCTCGACCGCGCCGCCGCCCGTGATCTCGAACCCCCGCGCCCGGTAGCGGCCGTTCCTGGCCACGCGGATCGCGTAGGTCGTCGTTCCGCCCGCTCCCGCCCCGGTCCCCTCGTCCCGCAGGGCTTCGGCCTCGACCTCGGCCCGGTAGTAGCGCCGGCGCAGGAGCTCGTCGAGGATCGTCTCGCGCGCCGAGGCCAGGTTGGCCGCTTCGGGCAGCTTGCCGGTCCAGGCCGCCAGCACCTTCCTTCTCAGCCCGGCCGGGATCCGGTCGCCGCGGAAGTCGAAGACCGCCGGGTCCCCCGGCTCGATGCGGAAGACGACGGTCACCCGGGGCGGCCCGCTCTCGCTCCGCGTCACGACCGGGGTGACCGCCGCGCCCGCGTAACCGTTCTTCCTGTACAGCCGGTTGAGGTTGTCCGTGGCCCGGCCCAGGGCCGACACGCGGTACGGACGGCCCGGGCGGAGCGGCTTCCAGGCCTTCTCGAGCAGGCGCCGGTCCAGGCGCGTCCCGCCTTCGCCCTCCGCCTCGGCGTCGACCGCGGCCAGGACCTCGCGCTCCCCGGCTCCCGCCTCCCGCTCCTCCCAGAGAGGAACGGTGTGCCGGAAGCTTCCGCCGTAGCTCGCGTCGTCCTTCCGGTAGGCCTGGAGGACGAACTTGCGGCTCAGGCCGTAATCCATGAACCAGGACTGCCGCTCGGTCTGGCTGACGTCGATCGAATAGGTCAGGGCCAGCCGGTCCGCCAGGTTCTTGACGAACGTCAGGCGGGCCCCCGGGTCCTCTTCCGAGGCGATGCCCATGGGCATGAAGCGGATGTCGTCGAGGCCCAGGAACTTCTCCAGGCTCCGGGTCACGGGCGAAAGGAGCGGCGACATGAAGTGGAGGACCATCTGGTCCCTGAGGGTGTCCAGGGCGCTGCCGCGGACCTCGTCGAGGCTCCGGCCGGTGAGGAGCAGCAGGGACAGGTCTTGCGACGACCGCGGCGGCGTCGAGGTCAGGCTGAACTTCAGGTCCGAAGCCGGCCCGGACAGCCGCAGGCGGACCTCGAGCTCCTCCATCCGGTGCAGCAGCCGGGTGTGGGCCGTGATCTCGATCTCGGGGTCGGGCACGGGCTGGCCGAGGAACTCGAGCCGGAGGGACTCGAGGGTGTAGCGGCGCTCGCCGAAGACGATCTCGCCCACGGCGACGCTCCGGACCCGGCCCGTGAGCAGGGGCGCGGCCATGGTCCCCGTCACCCGGACGTTGGCCTCGAGGGCGAACTCGGCCATGTTGTTGTGGACGACGATGGGCTCGACCGTGGCCGCCGTGACGTTCAGCCTGACGTTGTGGGCCGCGGGCGGCGTTTCGCCCTCGGGCAGGAGCGGCAGGCTCGAGAACCCCAGCAGCTCGGCGCCCGGGAAGACGTCCTCGCGGTAGAAGCCCTGGAGGACCCGGAGGTCGCCGGAGAGCAGCCAGGTCCTGCCGTCGCCCTCGAGCCGGGCCTTGCCGTTCGACAGCGTGACCAGCCCCGGCGGGTAGTTCAGGCGGAAGCCCTCGAGGTCGGCCTCGAGCGCGGCCCGCCAGGCGCCGGCCCCCTCGCCGAGGTCGACGCGGCCCGAAAGCTCCAGCGGTCCGCCGTTGGCCAGGCCCTGGCCGTCCGTGACGAGGATCGTCCGGCCGCGCAGCTCGAGCCGCAGGGACAGGTCGCTCAGGACGAGCGGGAAGTCCCTCGTTCGGAGGAACCCGGCGGAGAGGCCGCCCTCGCCCCGGACGACGGGCCGGCGCAACGGGCCGTCGGCGAACGCGTCGAGCTTCAGGCGGCCGCCGACCGAGGCGTCGATGAGGCCGGGCGGGATGAGCGAGGCGTCGAGGTCGACCGAGGCCCGGACCTCGATCCTCGGCGCGGCGAAGAGGTCGCGGACGAAGCCGGAGACCTCGAGGAGCGAATCCCCGGCCCCGAGCGCGAATCCCTCGAGCTCGAAGGTCCCGTTCCGGAGGGAGAAGCGGACGGGGCCCCGGCTTTCGAGGCCCGGCAGGAGGCCGGCGAGAATGAGGCGCCCGATCTCGCCCTCGACCGTCAGGGCGGCGGGACGCCTGGGGTCGCCGGCGGCCCGGACGCTGAGGTCGGCCTCGCCCGCGGCGCCCGCGGGCAGGGACGCCCCGGCCAACGCGGCTAGGCTCCCGATGTCCACGCTTGTAAGGGACAGCGAAAATTTCGAGCCCGCCGGGTCCGCGAAGGGGACCTCCGCTTCGAGCACGAACGGCGGGGGGACCTCGAGGGGCGAGCCGCCCGTGAGCCGGGCCCGGGCCGACGTCCCGTCCGACTCCGCGGTGAGGAG
>CAZFBC010000028.1:10332-16878 GCA_964517245.1 uncultured Eubacteriales bacterium
CAGGCCCTCCGCGGTCAGGGCGGCGCGGACGGACGGGGCGGCGGTCGTCCCCCCGACCGTCCCTTCGAGGCGGGCCCGTCCGCCCATCGTGGGCAGCCCTTCGACCGGGCCGGTCAGGGGGGCCGCCGACCGCAAGGCGGCGGCGAGGTCGGGGACCGAGGCCTCGAACCTGGCCCGGAGGGCGCCGTCCCAGCCCAAGCGCCCGGAGAGGGACAGCTCGCCGCCCGCGGCCCGGAGTCCGGCCCGGGCCACCTCGAGCCCCTCGAGCGAGGCCTTGAACGAGACGTCGCCTTCGACGGGGAGAAAAGAGGGATGAGGAGGCGAGAGGGGCCGGTCGCCTCCCGCATCGGGCCGGGGGACGGGGAGGAACGACGCTTCGCCGGAGGCGCGAAGCGAGTCGGCGCGGAATTCGTTCCAGCTGGCCGCGACCCTCCCCCGGGAGACGGCCTCGAGCGGCGGCAGGCCCGGGACGAAGGACCGGAGGAGCGCGAGGTCGAGCCCGGCCCACGACAGCTCGAGGCTCGACCCGCCGGCTCCGGGCGGCCGGACCGTGCCCCGGGCTTCGAGCCGCGCGCCGGAGGCCTCGAAGACGAGCTCCTTCAGCTCGAGGACGCGAAGGTCGCTCGCGGCGGAGGCGCGGAGGACCGCCCGGGGGAAGCGCTCGACGGACAAGCCGTCGGAGCGGATGTCGACGGAGGCGGACATGGACCCCGCCGTGCCCCGGAACGTCCCGTCGGCGACGAGCGTCCCGCCGGCCGGGGGAAGCGACGGGATGAGACCGGACGCCTCTTCGAGAGAGAGAGAGGCCGCGGCCTCGAGGTCGAAGACGGGAGTTGACTGATAGTCCCCGACGCGTCCGCGGACCTCGAGCCGGGAGAGGGGCGTCGCCAGAAGGACGCGCTCGACCTCGATCCGCCGCTCGTCGAGGACGAGGTCGGCTTCGAGGGCCCGGATCTCGACCGGCGGGCCGGAGAGAGCGAGCCGGCCGCCGCCCGAGCGCAGCTCCGCCCGGTGGTCCGGGCCCGGCCCCAGGAGGCGGAGGTCGAAGCGGATGTCGTCGAGGGAAAGGGACAGGGCCCGGCCCGATCCGCCGAGGCTCACCGCGCCGTCGAGCAGGACGAATTTCGAGATCTCGAAGGAGAAGGGCTTGGCGGGCGCCCGCCCGGGCGTCGCGGCGGAGGAGGGGAGAGGCGCGTCGCGGCCGGGGAGCGCGGCCTCGAGCCGGGGGCCGACGATGCGGACCTCCTGGACCCTCAGGTCGCCGGTGAACAGAGTCGACCAGGCCAAGTCCAGGTAGATCTCGGCGGCCGTCAGGACTCGCAGCGGGCCCGCGCCGGCCGCGACCGGCGCCAGCCTGACGTCGCGGAGAGAGGCGGCCAGCCGGGTCAGGCGAAGGGTCGAGCCGCCCGCCGTGAGCGACAGGCCGAGCTCCGACCGGAGCTTGTCGTCGACGGCGGCGAGGAGCCGGCGCTTGACCCAGGCGGAGTCGGCGAGCAGGACGGCCAAAACGACAAAGGCGAGCGCGGCCCCGGGGACGATCAGGAATTTCCGCAGGCGGCGCCTGGCCATCGTCCTTACAATCTAATCCCTATGGGGCGGCCGGTCAAATCCCGGGCTTGACACAGCAAGAAATGCAAATTAAAGATTCCCTTTATCAGCGCCATCATGCGTCGATAAGTCGCTATAAATAATACAAAAGAAAAAGGCTATCATTATCAATAAGAATTGAATTCCATGACGCAATAAACGCCAATGAATTAGCAACTAGTCCATAGACTTGTCTACCCCCAAAAGGCTACTCTGCCTATGCATTTCCGGACCAAGGAAGCGAAGATCATCATTAAGGAGGCTCATTGAAATGAGAGCGAAGAAAGCGCGCAGACTATTCCTGGGCTTGGCGCTCCTGGCGGCGGCCGGCGTCGCCGTGGGCGCGTACCTGATGGCCCAGCAGAACAACCTGGGCATGTTCCGCAAGAACGTGTCCAAGACGGAGCGCCTGGCCAACGCCAAGGCCAAGCTCGACATGGCCGTCATCCATCCCTGGGTCCCGGCGACCAAGGCCGACGGCACGCCGGTCGAGCTCGAATACTACGACGAGGACGGCGTCCTGATGAGGACGGAGAACAGGGCCAAGCCCCTCGTCATGACCTACACCGAAGAGGTCTTTTTAGAAGACGGCGTCACGCCCTCGGGGGCCCACGACGTGTGGGCCGCGGTCTCCCGGGACGACGGCGAGTCGTGGAAGCGGCAGAACCTGTCGCGGATGGCCGACAAGTCGTCTTTCACCGTTATCCGCCCGGACGGCACGGAGTACGAGTATCCCGGCCACTGCGTCAAGCCCGTCGTCGCGGTCAGGGGCAACCAGATCCTGGTGGCCTGGACCAGCAAGTTCGCCAAGGGCGGCCGGCCCCGCTATTCCATCGACAAGACGGACGACTACGTCAACGACGACCCCTACTGGGTCGACGACATCTGGGGGGTCGGCGGGCAGCAGCTGTCCGTGGATTACCTGGAGGTCTATGACATTCCCGGCGTCGGCGAGATCCCGTTCAGCGCCATTTGGACCGCCCGGGGCGTCATCTCCGACGGCACGGACGGCCTGGGCGAGAACGGCGACATCGTCTGGTTCAAGCCCGAACGGCTGACCTCCGGCCGCCGGGACGCCCTCCAGGTGGCCTCCGCGGGCGCCGACGGCGCCGGCTTCGGCCTCGTCTGGCAGGAGGACCCCGTCGGCCTCAACCCCGGCAAGGGCGCGGGCCCCGGCGAAGGCTGGAGCGGCGCCATCACCAACAAGACGACCGACATCTGGTACAGCTGGATCAAGGACGCCGAATTCGCCCTCGTCGACCCGAACTTCGAGTCGGGCGGCGACCCCCAGTACGACCCCCTGCTCAAGGACCCGGACTTCACGGGCCGGCCCAAGGCCCTCGTGCCCATGTCGCTCCCGGTCCGCATCTCGGACAACGAGATCATCAACACCAAGAACACGGCGTTCTTCAACGCCGACGGCACCTTCATCGCGGGCACGGGCACCAACCTCGAGGACACCGACGGCGACGGCATCCCCGACACCGGGATCCATCGCTACTTCTCCACGGCGCCGGGCCTCTGGCCCGTGGGGACCAGCGCCTGGTCCGCCGTGAACGCGAACAATCCCTACCCCTCGACCCTGGGCCCCGGCTTCTATGATTACTTCAGCTCCCAGGGCGCGCCGCGCACCGGCGCCGTGACCAAGGACCTCCGCCTGATGGACGGCAAGGTCTCGGCTTCGCGGCCCAACCTCGGCTTCCAGACGTTCACCAAGCCGGACGGGACCAAGAGCGCCTACGCCCTCATCATCTACGAAGAGACCCACGGCAACGGCACCGGCGCGCCCGACTGGGGCGGCGAGGGCAGCGGCGAGGACCCGGAGCTCGACGACGAGCACGGACCCGGCCCCAACGACAGGACCTACAAGGACGAGGGCAAGAACGTCATCTACCACACCTTCGAGTTCAGCAAGCCCGAGGTCGTCAGCGCCGGGACCGTCATCAATTACGCCGAGGGCCTGGACTGCGACGGCAACGGCACGCCCCAGCCCCTCGTCCTGGCGGACGGCAGCGTGGCCCTCGACTGGATGGGCCAGCCCGTGATCAAGTACGAGAACGCACGCCGGCCGCGCCTCATCCAGCAGAGCAAGAGCGCCGCCGTGGCGAGCGAGAACAAGACCGTCATGGCCGTGGTCTACAAGGAAGGCGAGGAAGGCCAGGGCCGCCCGTCCGACATCATGATGCGCCGGTGGGCGCTCCCCGGCGGCGACACGGGCAACCCCTACAAGGTCGCCAACCTCGTCCCCGGCTTCCGGAACGTCAGCACGATGACCCCCATGGTCGTCACGGAGGCCTCGGGCACCAGCGAGCAGGACGACCGGCTCAAGGTCCTGGAATGGGCCCAGACGGCCGACAACCTCATGGACCGCTCCGGCGTCAACCCGTACGAGGACGCCCGCGCCCACAGGGGCATCCTGAAGGGCGATTTCCTGCTCATCGGCTACACCTACACGCCCAACTGGGCCGCGTCCCGCAACTACAACGACAAGTACAACTTCTACATCCGCCGATCGTTCACCGGCGGCAAGACATGGACGACCGATCCGAAGAGCAAGAAGGACGTCGAGCACACCGAGATCTTCCTCGATCCCGACGCCGCGGACAGCGAGGACAGGCACTTCGAAGTCAAGTCGGTCTACGAGCCGGGCGCCTACGAGCCCGCGCGCAACGTGTCCCTGCTCAAGAACAACTTCGAGAGCATCATCGAGCCGCGCATCGTGGCTCCCTACGGCACCATCGCCGACTCGCCGCGCGACGAGGACCTGGCCAACGGCAACGTGGTCTACTTCGCCTACGGCACGGAGGTCAACGACGAGACCCAGCGGCCGCTCGACCTGTTCTGGAGCTTCACGGCCGACAAGGGCCAGACCCTGCTCTGGGACACCTGGGAATCGCAGTCCGGCAACCTCAACGTCCGCTGGCCCTGGCTGGCCTACGGCGGCAAGGCGAACGCGGAGGAGGAGGACGGCGAGGTCCAGCTCCGCGAAGTCCCGAGCGGCGAGCGGATGTACGCCGGCTGGCTCCAGGAAGGCCCCGAGGGCAGCGACGTCTGGATGCGCCGGCTCATGCCCAAGCATTTCCTCCCGGCGGTCGAGATCGTCTCGCCGGGCCCCGGCGGCACCTTCAAGGGCATCGGCTTCAAGGCCGAGGCCACCGACGACCGGGCCCTCGCCAGCGTCGAGTTCTTCCTCCAGGGCGTCCTGATCGGAGCGGACGGCTCCGAGACGCTCGAAGACATCGGCCGCAACAACCTGCCGTCCGCGCCGACCGAGGACGGCTACTTCACCTGCGACTTCGACACGACCCAGGTCGACGACGACTACTACGTCCTGACGGCCAAGGCCACGGACAAGAACGGCAACGTCCGCTGGAGCGAGCCGGTCCGGTTCTCCCTGAGGAACTGGGTCCTTCACCCGATGTATCCCGGCGTGAGGAGATACCAGGCCGGACGGACCATCCCCGTCAAGTTCGACCTGCGGATCGACCCGGCGGTCAACGCGGCCGAGCCGTTCGTCCACAGGGACAATCTGCACGTCGACGCCCTCATGCTCCAGGGGCTGGAGTGGGCCCCCATGCAGACCTTCCTCTACGGCCCGGGCGTCGAGCATTACCGCATCGCCCCCGGCGAGCTCTACATCGCCAACTACGATACGGGCAAGGTGGCCGGACAGTACACGTTCGAGATCCGGCGCATCCGCAACAACTTCCTGCTCGGCAGCTTCACCATCGAGACCGACAGGAACGGAAGGTAGCCCCGGGGCTCCTTCCCGAGCGAACGCACCGGGAGGGGACGGGCTCGAAAGGGCCCGCCCCCTCCTTTTTTTTTGGCCCGCCAATTCTCCCTCCCCGTCCACTCCGCGACCCGCCCACAGGGGGGCGTGCGCAAGAAATGAAAATAAATGAGCAAGCAATGTGTAGACAGGCATACCCCCAAAAGACTATTCTCTGGCCATAATGATAATGAAAACTACAATCATTATCATTTAGAAGGAAGCGGAGATCCATTCTTGATGTCGGTTGCCCGGGCCATTCGACACTCGAACCGTCGAAGTGCGTCAGGCCCCGGTCCCGTCGTCCATCTTCGCACAAGCGGGCACCGTCCCTTCCGCGGGACGGAATATCTCTAAGGAGGATCGAGGAAATGAACGGAAGGAAACAACGCAGACGCTACGCCGGCTGGACCTTGCTGGCGGCCATCGGGATCGCCGTCGGGATGCTCGTCTTCGCCGGCCAGCACAATCCCGGCATGTTCCGCAAGAACGTTTCCAAGACGCCGGAGCTGGGGGACAACAAGGCCAAGCTGGACATGATGGCCATCTACCCCTGGTTCCCGGCTCTGAAGGCCGACGGCACGCCGACGATCTGCCAGTATTTCGACGAGAACGGGGTCGTGGTCAGGGAGGCGACCGAGGCCAAGCCGCTGGTCATCTCCTACACCGGGGAGATCGCCGGCACCAACGGGGCCCACGACGTCTATGGCGCCGTCTCCCGGGACGACGGCCAGACCTGGAAGCGCAAGAACCTGTCGCGCATGGCGGACAGGTCGTCCTTCACCCTGGAGAACGGCACCGCCTACCCCGGCCACTGCGTCAAGCCGGTCGTCCAGGTCAAGGGCAACAAGATCCTCGTCGCCTGGACCAGCAAGTACGCCAGGGGCGGCCGGCCGCGCTACGCCATCAAGACCGTCGAGGAAGGCGACGACTACATCTTCGACGACCCCTACTGGGTCGACGACATCTGGGGCGTCGGCGGGCCGCAGCGGTCCGTCGATTACGACGACGACGTCTTCAAGGGGCTCTACCCCGGCGTGGGCGAGATCCCGTACAGCGCCGTCTGGATCTGCCGCGGCGTCGTCACCACCGCCGCCGACAACCTGGCCGGCCTGGGCGAATTCGTCGGCGACATCGTCTGGTTCAAGCCCGAGCGGCTGACCTCGGGCCGCCGCGACGCCCTCCAG
>CAZFBC010000029.1:0-16750 GCA_964517245.1 uncultured Eubacteriales bacterium
TCGACGATGCGGTAGGCGGTCCCTTCGAAGACGACGACGAGCTTCGTTCCGGCCGACAGGTACTTGGCGATGCCGGGCTTGTCCGCGATCAGCCGGTAGTAGGCCTCGGAGTTGAACGCGATCTCCGTGACCGGGGCGCCCTCCGCGTACGCGCTGTCGGTCCAGACCCCGTCCTTGAGATAGAACGTCCGGTCGTCCTTGTAAAGGATGCGCTCGGAGACGACCTGGGCGGCGCGGTCCCCGAGCTTGAAGGCCTGGGTGGCCTTGGCCGCCCTGACCGCGCCGGCGCCCATGACCCGGCCGGACGCCAGGGCCTCGCGGGCCGCCGGGGCGGCGGCGTCGAGGGCCAGCTGCTCCCTTTCGGTGACCAGGAAGGACGTGTACGGCGTGACGATGCCGTACCGGAGCCCGAGGCGGCGGACCTCGTCGACGAGCTCGTGGTTCGCTCCGCCGAGCCGGATCTCCTCGAGGAGATAGCCGACGCGCCGGGTCGCCCACAGCCTGGGCAGGAAGCCGTAGCGGTCCCCACTGGCCAGGGCCCCGCCCTCGAGAACGAAGCGCTTCTCCTCCTTCCCGCTCTTTCCCGTCAAGGTGACGCTCACAGGACCCCGGCCCTCGTACCGGCCGACCAGGACGAGCTGGGAGCCCTTGAACAGGTCGGGCAGCGCGCGCGGGTAGACCTGGCTCGTCTCGATCCCCCGGAAAGAGAGGGCCAGATCGGCCAGGAGGGGCGAGGAGATCTTGGCGTAGAAGCCCGAAAGCGCGGCCTCGAGGTCCTCGGTCTCCGCGATGTAGACGGAAGCGCCGCGGTGGTCCGAGGAGATCCTGTCGAGGAGCTCGGTGTTGACGTCGTCGCCGACGCCGAAGACGAAGATACGGGAGCGGAGGCCGTTGGCCCCGCGCAGGTTCTTCAGGATGGCGGACGTGTCCGTCGTCCCGGCCGTCGGCAGGCCGTCGGTGAGGAAGAGGATGTAGCCCGGGCGGTCGCCGGCGCGCATGCGGGACAGGGCGGCGAGCAGGGCGTCGTTGATGTTGGTCCCACCCGTGTCCTCGATCCCGTCGACGAACCCGAGGGCGCGGCCGACGTTCTCCTTCGTCGCCGGGACCAGCCCTTCCGAGAACGGGGTGACGCCGTCGTCGAAGTCGACCAGGGTGAACGCGTCGCGGCCGTCGAGGTGTTCGAGGACGAACCGGGCGGCCTCCTTGGCCTGGCGGATCTTCGCCCCGCTCATGCTGCCCGAGCTGTCGAGGACGAGGACGATGTCCTTGGCGACGGCCTTCTCGCCGGGCGCCGTGAAGCGCGGCGAGGCCAGGAGCATGAAGTACCCGGCGCCGGGTCCCTCCTCCCAGCTGAGGAGCGACAGGCCGACGTCGTCCTTGGAGAGCGCGTAATAGAGGACGAAGTCCTTGTCGGGGCGGACGTTCCTGTCCTCGTAGCCGGCCTGGGCGGTCCCCCCGGCGTCCCGGCGCACGGAGATCCTGTGGGAAGGCGAATAGACGCTGACGATGGGGACCCGGCTCCCGATCCGGACGGAGATGCCGACGTCCGTCAGGGGGTCGCGGGAGAACCTCTCGGTGTTCAGGGGATAGAGGTAGCGGACCAGTCCGCTCTCGGCCTTGAGGACCTCCGTGTAGGAGATCTGGACCCTCTTCTCGCCGTTGGCGGGGATGGGATAGACCCGGGCCCGGAACATGGCCCGGCCCGCGTACTCGAGGAGGCCGGGATCCCTCATCCTGCGCACGATGTCCTCGTAGACGCGCCGGGCTTCGCGGCTGTCGAGGATCTCCCCCCGGACCCTCTCGCGGCCGACGTACATGGCGAAGTCGGTGACGGCGGCCCCTTCGGGTACGGGGAAGATGTACGTGCCCTCGATGTCCCGTCCGAAGTTGTTGACGAAGACCTGGTCGATCGACGTCCTGGCCACCTGGTCGACGATGTCCACCTCGACGCGGTGGGACCTGACGCTGAGCGGCGGCACGGACTCGCCGGGCCGGGGATTGGGGATGATGAAGCCGTCGGCCCTCAGGGCCGGAGCCGCGGCCAGCAGGATCGCCGCGGCGAACCGCAGCGCCCGGCCGTTCCCGCGGCCGGTCTTTCCGTTGTTCATGCCGTCCTCCTCGATCGAGCTCGCGTCCCTTGTCCTTCAAGACCTAGAACACCGGACGCGCGCCCTTGGTTCCAAAGAGGACGTGACCGGCCCGCTATCGCTCCTTGACCCGCCCGACCTCGAACAGGGGCTCGCCCTCGTTGCAGGGCGGCGTGCCGATGACGTAGAGGAGGATCCCCGTGAAGGGGGCCTTGACGTCCTCCTTCCACTCCCCGAGGTAGCCGGTGACCGTGCCGACGACTTGGCCCTGCCTGACGTGATAGCCCATCCCGACGCGGGGGGCGAAGAGGCCGTCGTGCCTGGAATAGACGACCTCGTACTTGTCGATCCAGACGGGGTCGGCGGCCGGCTCGGGCCTGCCGTCGACCATGCCGAGGTGGCGCATGACGCTCATGACGCCGCGGACGTTGCGGGCGACGGACTCCTCGTCGGTGCGGCCGAGGTAGCCCGCCTCGGTGGTGATGGCCGGCTTGCCCTGGAGGATGGCCGTGTTGCCCAGGTACTTGGATTCCTTGAGGTCCTGGCCGCGGGTGTTGTCGATGATGATGTGGGGAATGCCGAAAGCCAGGGCCAGCTCCTTCGTCTTCGCGTCGAACGCCCGGTCGCCCCTGACCATCCAATAGGTGTACGGGATGAGGGCCTCGTTGCCGTCGCCGCAGTGCATGTCGACGAGGACGTCGGCCCGCTTGACGACCTCCTCGTTGAGGACCGCGGCGATCCTCTGGCTCGTCGTGCCCTCCGGATCGCCGGGGAAGACGCGGTTGAGGTTCTTCCAGTCGTCGGGACCGTAATAGACGGTGCGCCGCTTGAAGCTCGGCAGGTTGGCGATGTGGACCATGAGGACGGTCCCGCGCAGGGCCTTGGGGTCGAGCGCATCCTTGAGCCGGTAAAGCGCCAGGATCGGCGGATATTCGTAGGCGTGGACCCCGGCGACGAGGGCCAGGACGGGCCCCTTGCGCGCCCCGTGGACGACCGTGAAGGGGATCGCGGTCCCGGCGCCGTCCTTGCCCGGGACGGCCAGAAGGCCCGAATGGCTGCTCCCGCTCCGGACGCGGGCGCTCCCGATGACGAAATCGGCCGGGCCGGCCGAAGCGGCGGGGGCCAGGGCGAGGGCGACAAGGACGGCGGTTCCGACGGCGAGGGTCTTCCAGCTCTTCGGCATGACGGACCTCCTGGGTTCGGGTCTCTCGCCGCTATTCTAAACAAACCGTCCGGCAATAGCCAGGCGCGGGCGCCGCTCCGGCGTTGACCGCCGCAACGGTCCTTTGTTATAATCCCCGCCGGAACATTCTTCAGGGAGGTCCGTCAATGGGCAAGTTCATCGCCGTCGTCGGAGGGCTCGTGGCCATGGCCGGAGGCCTGGCCCTGGTGATCTTCTCGGCCGCCTTCCGGTCCGCCTTCTTCGACATCGTCCTGGGATTCATCCCTCCCATCCTGTTCTTCGGCGGGTTCATCGGCCTCATCGCCGGCATCAGCAGCATCAAGGACGCCAAGAGGACCAGGAAGCTCGAACAGGAAGCCGAGCCCAAGAAAGCCGACTAGGCCCTCCGGCGCGAGGCCTTCCCGGCCGGCCGGGGCCCCGCGGGGGGTCCGTTGCCTTGTCCGAGGGCAAGGCGCTGTGGTAAGATGGTGACGCCAACGTGGTCACCTTCCACCTGTTCTCTCTGACCGTTCTCCTCGCGCTCCCCCTTCCCGTCGCCTCGCAGGTCGAGACGGCCTTCCTCCAGAACTCGCCCGCGGCGCTCCGGGAGGTCCTGACGTCCGAGGGGACCATCCCCGTCTCGCTCCCCGAGCCCCTGTCCCTGGCCGACCACCTCTCCCCCGACCAGGCCTTCCTCGTCTTCAAGCACATCTTCTCGGTCTTCAAGACGACCGAGTTCACGACGGAACCCCGCCTCTCGGCGCTCCCCGGCACAGCGGGCGGGATCCTGAAGGCCCGCTGGTCCTTCCGGAACGAGCGGACGGGGGCCCAGATCCCCCTTCGGGTCTTCTTCTTCGTCGTCCCCGTCCGCCTGGCCCCGGCGGCCGACAGGCACGGGCCCTGGCTGGCCTTCAAGATCGTCGAGATACGGGCGGAGAAGCTGTGATGGCCCGGAAGCGGTTCCGGAGCCGCGGCACCCTGCTGGCCGTGAGCGGGGCGGCGGTCGCGCTGGCCATCGTCGCCGCCGCGCTCTCCCTGGTCCTTCCCGGACTTCTTTCCCGGGACTACGACGCCAAGAGCCTGGCCTCCCTCCGGAAGCAGAAGGTCCGGGCCCGTCAGGCCTTCTCGACCCTCCTCTCCGGGCTGGAGGACAGGAAGGCCGGATTCGCCGGGCTCGCCCTGCCCTCGAAGCCCGGGGACTTCTATCCTCTTTTCCGCGATCACGGGCTCGACCCCGAGACCGAGGGCATCGCTCTCATCAACGGCGACGGCTTCATCGAGGTCTGGTACGGCAACGTCCTGAGCCTGTCCGACCAGATCCGGCGAGAGGACTTCGAGACCTTGAAGGCGGAAGGCGGCACGCACCTGGTCATGAGCAAGGAGGGCGCCTCGGTCTACCTCCTCGCCCTCCAGGCCCTCGGGGACGACGGCCGCATGCTGGCCCACTTCACCCGGGCGGCCTTCCTCCCCCAAGTTCGGTCCTCCTACATCCGCGAGCGGCACGCCCTGGACCCGGCCTTCCGCTCCGAGTTCTACATCGTCTACTACGATTTCCGCGAGGACGTCGAGGGATTCGACAGGTTCTTCGCCCGCCACGAGGACGAGTTCACCGGCCAACCGCGGCAGAAGAACGAGATCCAGACCCTGTTCTTCCCGCTCCGGACCGGGGACAAGAGCATCGTCGCCACCGTCACCCTGGTCTCGCCGTCCCTGACCTACCGGCTGACGGCGGCGCGCGAGGGCCTGCGTCTCGTCGTACTGCTCCTCCTCGTCGTCGCCGGCGCCTCGGGCCTGGCCTTTCTCTGGTCGTCTCCCGGCTTTCTTGGTGGCCGGGACGCCCTTTCCGGCGCCGCGGGCGCGGCCCTCCTCGTCGGCCTGCGGTTCGCGGCCCTGCCCCTGGGTCAGCTGGAGAGGGTTCAATCCCTGCGCCTGTTCCAGCCCGGCGTGGCCGGCTTCGTGTCCTGGGCCGGACTGACCCAATCCCCGGCGGACATCCTCCTGACGTCCCTCACGGCCCTCGGGCTCGCCGCCGGCCTGGCTGTCTGCGCCTTCGGGGCCGGGCCCGGGGACGGAAAGCGCCGGTCCCCCCTGTTCGGGCTGCCGGCCGCCGGCCTGGCCGCGGCCCTGGCCGCCGGGGCTGTCTTCGTCCTCCGGGAATTCGTCCATCGGCTCGTCTTCAACTCCAATCTCTCGCTCCTCCGCTGGGACCTCGACCCGCCCCGGCTCGCCCTCCAGATCGGCCTGTTCGCCTTCCTCCTGGCCGTGCTGACCGTCCTGGCCGTCGCGTTCCGCCTGGCCTTCCCGGGCTCCCGGACGAAGTTGCTCCCCGGACTTCTCGTCGCCGCCGCGGCGGCCGTCCCGGCCCTCGGCGGCGCCGTCCCTTCGGTCGTCTTGGCCGCCGTCGGCGCTGTTCTCGTCGCCTGGGTCTACGCCGTCGGGACCGTCCCGGGACTCTCGGCGCGGCCGGAGGTCCGGCTGGCCGGGCTCGTCCTGGCGTCGCTGTGGCTGTCCCGGTCCGTCGACGGGCTGACCGCCTTCCGGACCCACCGCCTTCTCGAGACGACCGTCGCGCACGCGGTCCTGAGCCAGGAGACCTGGGGCAACTTCCTCGTCGAAGAGTCCCTGCCGGGCCTCGACCGGAGCGAGCGGCAGATCGTAGCCTTCTTCAAGGACCCTCCCCAGGGCCCGGCCTTCGCCCGGGGGCTCTGGGAGGGCACGGCCGTCGCGAGATCGAACTGGAACTCGAGCCTCGAGCTCCGCGACGCCGAGGGCAGCACGCTCAGCCGGTTCGCGCTCAACGTGCCCAAGGTCCTCGGCGGCCCGCCCGATCTCGGGCCTTCGGACGACTGGGCCATCGTCCCGTACGCCCTGACCATCATCGGCCAGGAGAGGGAGTTCCTCGTCGCCTACAGGGACTATCGGGAGGACGGCCGGCTCCTCGGGCGCGTCGTCCTCTACGCGTCCCTGGACCCGGAGATGCTCCCGTTCCTCTACTCCGCCAATCCGTACTTCGAGGTCCTCCGGGTGGACCCTCTCCCCTCCCTGGGCCAGATCGATTTCGGCTGCGCCATCTACGACCTCGACGGCCGCACGCTCTTCAACCCCCGCAAGCTGACCGCCGGGCTGGGGGAGGGCGACCTCGACAGCCTCCGCCGGGCCTCGCCTCCTTTCTGGTCCCGGTTCGAGGAGGGGGGGACGGTCTACGATTCCCATCTCTTCCGTTCGGGCGAGCGCTGCTACAGCCTTTTCGCGCCCCGGCGCGGCTTCAAGACCGAGGCCGTCGATTTCCTGAGGTTCTTCTTCCTCGGGCTGGCCGCGGCGGCGACCGTCCTGCTGGGCGCCCTCCTCGTCTCCGGCCGGACCGGGGTCCGCAACCCGCTCTGGTCCTTCTCCAACCGCGTCTACGCGGCGTTCCTGGCCCTGGCCCTGGTCTCCCTGCTCCTCTACACCGTCTTCACCCGGAACCTCTTCGACAGCCTGTTCACGGAGCGCTTCGTGGAGGAGTCGGCCGTCCACACGACCTACGCCCAGGGGCTCATGGAGGCCTTCCTCTTCATCGGGGTCGAGTACTCCCCCTATCTCGCGCCCTCGGAGGACCTTGCCCTCTGGATCAGCTCGACCCTGTCGAACGACGTCATCATCTACAAGGACGCCGTGCTCCTCGCCTCGAGCCGGCGGGAGTTCTTCTCGAGCGGCCTTCTGCCCGAGATCCTCGACGGCGAGACCTACCAGGCGCTCGCCTTCGACCGCAAGCCGTTCTACATCCGGCGGACACACCTCGGCGACTATTCCTTCCAGACCCTGACCGTGCCCTACGAATACGAGAACATGACGCTCTTCATCTCCCTGCCCTTCCCCTACGAGAAGGAGCAGCTGACCCAGGCGACGCGCGAGATCGTCGAGTTCCTCGTCCTGCTCGCGGCCTTCTTCGCCGTTCTGGCCCTCGCGTTCTCCCGGGGCATCCGGAGCATGATCATCGTCCCGGTGCGCAAGCTCCTGGCCGGGACGCGGGCGGTCGGCCTGGGCGACCTCGACGTCCGCATCGACCACCGCTCCCGCGACGAGATGATGACCCTCATCGAGGGCTTCAACGCCATGATCCGGAGCCTCCGGGCCCGCGAGCAGGAGCTGGCCGAGATGAGCAAGAAGGTGGCCTGGACGGAGATGGCCCGCAAGGTCGCCCACGAGATCAAGAACCCGCTGACGCCCATCCAGCTGTCGGCCGAGCACGTCCTCAAGGTCTACGAGGACAAGCGGGGCGACCTCGACAAGACCCTCCGGGAGTCCATGTCCTACATCATCGGCGAGGTCGAGAACCTCCGGCGCGTCGCCCAGGATTTCATGGAGATCGCCCGGGACACGACGGTCCGCCGGGAGCCCTTCGACCTCCTGGCCGTCGTCGAGGAGACGGTCCAGCCCTACCGCCGGCTCCTCGAGGGCCGCGTCCGCTTCGAGGTCGTCGCCGAGGGGACCGACTTCCGGGCCTCCGGCGACGCGGCCAAGCTCCGGACCGCGTTCCGCAACGTCGTCGCCAACGCCGTCGAGGCCGTCGGCCGGCAGGGCGAGGTCGCGGTGACGATCGGGCGCCGGGGCCCGGCCTTCACGGTCGCCGTCCGCGACAGCGGGCCGGGCATGAGCCGGGAGACGGCCGAGCGCGTCTTCGACCTCTACTTCTCGACCAAGGAGTCCGGCACCGGGCTCGGGCTGCCCATCACCAAGAAGATCGTCGAGGAGCACGGCGGGACGATCCGCGTCGCGAGCGAACCCGGCCGGGGCACGACGGTCACGGTCGAGCTGCCCGCCGGCGAATGAGCGGTGGCGTTCAGGACCCGTTTCTGGCAAAATAGCGGCAGCGCCCCCGAGTCGAAAGGATGACCGCGATGGCCAAGACGCTCGTCACCTATTTCTCCCACACCGGCAACACCAAGCTCGTCGCCGAGGCCGTCTTCGGCGCCCTGCCCGGCGACAAGGCCATCGCGCCGATGGCCGAGGCGGGCGACCCGTCCCCGTTCCGGCTCGTCATCGCGGGCTTCCCTGTCCAGACCCACAGCGTCCCCTACCCGGCCGAGACCTTCCTCAAGACGATCCCCCCGGGCCGGGCGGTCGCCCTCTTCTGCACCCACGGCTCGGTGGCGGGAAGCCGGCTGTCGCGGGAGGCCTTGGAATACGCCTCGACCCTCGTGGCCAAGGCCCGGCTCGTCGCGACGTTCTCGTGCCGGGGGAAGATGTCGATGCAGGCGCTCGAGGTCCTCAAGCGGTCGCCCGAACACGAGGCCTGGGCCGAAATGGCCGCCTCCGCGGCCACCCATCCCGACGAGCGCGACCTCGAGGACGCCCGCGCCTTCGCCCAGTGGGTCTCGGTCCTCGGGGCCCAAGGGCACTACGGCGGGCTCTGAGCCCGGGCCTCAGCGCTCCGCGGCCCTCGTCCGGACGAACCCCGAAACGCCGACGAAGGCGAGCGGCCCGTCCTTCTCGATCTCGTCGAAGAGCAGGTTCAGCCCCAGAGTGTCGCTCGAGATGTGGCCGGCGATGACGACGTTGAGGCGGGCCTTCTTGGCGTTCTCGAGGGCTTCCTCGCTGATGTGCATGGCGACGATCGTGCTGACCCCCGAGACGGCGTACTGCTCGTAGATCGTCTTGGGGCCTTCGGTCCCCCCGGTCATCTCCACGGAGATCCGGCCGCAGCGTCCGCCCTCCGCGCCGCTCACGATCTTGGGCCCGGCGCTCCTCCGGACGGCGGCGCGGTACTCCGGGATGGCCTTCAGGAGGGCGACAAGGTCCTTGAGCCGGGCCGGCTTCTCGCTCTCGAACAGGGCCGCGAGGCGGGCGCCGACGCAGTTGTCGGCGGGCGTGTGGACGCACATGAGGGGCAGCCCGAGCAGCCGGGCGGCGTCCACCGCCCGCTCGTGGTTGGCGGGCAGGACGCGCCGCTCGACCTCGCCTATCCGCTTGTCCATGAGCTGCTCGGCGACCGAGACGTTGACCCCGCAGGCGGCCAACATGTCCGCCTGCACGCGCATGACGTCGGGAAGGCCGGCCAGGGCGACGCCCAGGGGATGATGGGAGACGACGAGATCGATCCCCTCGCCGCGGTCCCTGTTGAGGGCGTGGGCGAGGAGGATCTCGCCCGCGTCCACGTCGATCCCGGCCATGACCTTGCGGACCTCGGTCCCGGGGTCCCCGGCGAGGACGCGCGTATCGGCGAAGGGGTTGAAGAGCCGGTCCGCGTCCCAGGCCTCGCGCTCGTCCCCCTCGAGCTTTTCCGACCGGACCCGCTCCTCGTCGAGGAGCCCGCGGACCGCCTCGGGCCCCCGCGGGTCGCTGGCGATGCCCGCGGCCACGGCCTTTCTGTAGAGCGTTTCGAGCTTCATGGTTCCTTCCTTTCGTCGTCGGACGGGAGATCGTCGGGGGGGAGGTTGGCCTCGACCCACGGCGCTCCGAGCAGGGCGAGCGCGGCAGACCGGAAGTCCCGGGCCAGGGCCAGGGCCGGGGCCCGAAGCCGCGACGACTCCGCCCGGGCCAGGTCCGGCTCGCCCCTCTCCAGGAGCCGGCAGACCCTCAAGGTCGCCAGGCGCAGCCAGGCCGCCCCCGAGACGAGGCCGGCCAGCCTCTCCTGGACCTCGCGGCAGCCCATGAGGCTGCTGGAGAAGGCGCCGCCGGCTCGGGCGGCGGCGGACCCGGCTTCGAAGACGCAGATCGCCGTGCCGGCCACCCGCCCGTAGCCGCAGAGCGGGCCGTCATGCGGGCCGGGCCTCCCGGACCCGGCGTACCAGCCGAGGAGGGCGCGGCCGAGCATCGGGTCGCGCTCCGCGGCCGCGTCGACGACGGCGACGCGCCCGGCCGGACCTCCGCAGGCCCGGGCCGCGGCGGTTTCAGGCCGTCCGGCTCCCTCGAGGTCCCGCCATATCCTCTCCAGGCCTTCGGGAGCCTCCGGACGCGCGCGGACGCCGCCCGTCCGGAAATAGTCCCGCACCGCCCGCCGGAAGGCCGTCTCTTCGGCCGTCAGGAATCCGTCCACCCGCCTCCGCCTCAGGGCGTCCTGCGTATGACGCCCGACGCCTCGAGGTCGTCGATCTCCGACTCGGCGAGGCCGACCTCCCGGAGCAGCTCCGCGGTGTGCTCGCCCTGCCGGGGCGAGGCCCGGGGCCCCCGTTCCCTCCCGTCAAGGAGCGGATGGCCGAGGCGGACGACCGGAGGCCCGTCCGCGTCGGGCCCGGCGACGAGGCCGCGGGCCCTGAGCTGGGGGTCGCCGAGCGCCTCCTCGAGGGTGGGCACGATCTCGCAGCAGAAATCGGTCCCCGCCAGGAGCTCCTTCCACTCCTCCCCCGTCCGGCCGGCGAAAAGCGCCTCGAAAAGGGCCCGGTCCTCGGGCCTCTCGGAGAACTGGAGGGGGGCGAGGTCCTCGCGCCCGACCTTCCGGCAGAAGGCCTCCCAGAACTTCTTCTCCAGGGCCGCGAGCGCGATGTCCCGGCCGTCGCGGGTCCGGTAGACGTTGTAGCAGGGATGCTTGCCGGTCAGGGGCAGGCGGCCGCGCCCGCCCCTCTCCCCGGCGGAATGCTCGGCGACCGGCATGATCATCCAGGACACGGCGCTGTCGAGCATGCCGATATCGAGGTAGCGGCCCCGGCCCGTTCGATCGCTCTCCCGGAGATAGGCCAGGATGCCGGCGGCGGCGTACATGGCCGAGCTCAGGTCGGCGACCTGGGCGGGAGGGACGGCCGGGACCGATCCGGGCCGCCCGCAGAGCCCGAGGAACCCGGACCGGGCCAGGAAATCGAGGTCGTGGCCGGCCTTGTCGCGGTCGGGCCCCGTCTGGCCGTAGCTGGAGATGGAGCAGTAGACGATGCCGGGATTGACGGCCCGGACCGCCTCGTACCCGATGCCCAAACGGTCGACCGTGCCCGGCCGGAAGCTCTCGACGACGACGCGGGCCGACGCGGCCAGCTTCAGGAAGAGGGACCGCCCGGCCGCCGCCTTGAGGTTGAGCGAAAGGCTCTTCTTGCCGGGGTTGAGGGCCAGGAAATAGGCGCTCTCGCCGCCGACGAACGGTCCCCAGGCCCGGATGTAATCGCCGCCCTCGATGTCCTCGACCTTGACGACCTCGGCCCCGAGGTCGGCCAGGAGCAGGGTGCAGAAGGGTCCGGGCAGGAGACGGGACAGGTCGAGGACGCGGATGCCTTGGAGGGGTGGGCCGCTCATGGTCGTCCCCTATTTAGCAGAAAGGGCGTCCGGGGTCAATCGCCGGCCTGGCGCGGCTCGAAGGGGATTTGACTTCGCCCGGAACTCCCATTAATAATGGAGGGCAAGATCGACCGAGGAGATGGGCATACATGCGCGTGAAGATCGCGGGCACCGGGAAATGCTTGCCCGGCACAGACCTCCCCGGAAGGACCGTCACCAACGACGAGATCGTCCGGATCCTCCTGGACCACGGCGCCATCAAGCCGGGAACGGACCGTCCCTGGCTCGCCGGCGAGCTGACGCCGCAGCGGATCGTCAACCTCGTCGGCATCCGGGAGCGCCGCTGGGTCGACGCGGGCGTCAACACCTCCGACCTGGCCCTGTTCGCCGCCGAGAAGGCGATGGCCGACGCCGGCATCGGCTGGCGGGACGTCGGCATCCTGGTCATCGGAAGCTCGACGCCCGAAGCCCTCTTCCCCTCGACGGCCTGCATCACCCTCAACAAGGCCATCAACCGGAAGATCGCGGCCGGCGAGCTCGACGAGAAATCCGCCCGGGCGGCCCTGCGCATCCCCGCCATCGACGTCCTGGCTGCCTGCACGAGCAGCCTCTACGCCGTCGACATCGTCCGCAATCACCTCCTCTGCCGGGAGAACGACGCCGAATACGGCCTGGCCCTTGGCGCCGAGGTCCTCAGCCGCCTCCTCGATTTCTCGGACACCAACGCCGACCTGTGGGGCGACGGCTCGGGCGCCGTGGTCCTGAAGAGGACCGCGGGGTCGTCCGGCATCGTCTGCACGGAGATGGGGTCCGACCCGCTCAGCGCCGAGGCCGCCTACAGCGCCGGTCACGACACCCGTGTTCACGAGGCCCCGGTCCGTACCAACATCGCCATCAAGGGCCACGACATCCAGAAGTTCGTCCTCCGCATCATCCCCGAGCTCATAGTGAAGACGCTCGACAAGGCCAACCGGCTGCCGGACCGGAGGCGGGACTACCGGCTCGAGGACCTCGCCCTGATCATCTGCCACCAGGCCAACGCCCGGATCTTCGAATTCCCGGCCAAGAAGCTGGGCCTCCCCCTCGAAAGGTTCTACGTCAACGTCGACCGCCGCGGGAACTGCTCGTCGGCGTCCGTCCTGCTGGCCCTGCGCGAGGCCGTCGAGGAAGGGCGCATCAAGAAAGGCGACCTGGTCATGCTCCTGAGCTTCGGCGGCGGGCTGACCTGGGGCTCGATACTCCTCGAATGGTAGGGCGGACGGCCCGGACGGCCTAATCGGGCGGGAACGCGATCCGGAACCCGGTGAACTCCCCCGTCGCCTCCTCCCCGCGGACCTCGAAGCTCTCCACCCGGGCGAGACGGGGGCCCTCGCGGAGGCGCTCGAGGAACGTCCCGACGCTCGCGGGCTCACCTTCGGCGACGACCTCGACCCGGCCGTCGGCGAGGTTCCGGACCCAGCCGGAGACGCCGAGGCTCGCAGCCCACTTCTCGGCGAAGAAGCGGTAGGCCACTCCCTGGACCCGGCCGCCGGCGAGAACGCGGACCCTGACGGGATCCTTCCCCATATCCCCTTGCTAATACCGCAACGGCCGAAAGAATGTCAATATCCGCGCCCGCCCGGATCGTGATAGAATCGCCTCGCCCGATGGGCATGGAAGCGCATGAGAAAGAACCTGGTCTCCATCGCCGGCTACGACCCCTCCGGGGGGGCGGGCGTC
The DNA here is from genome assembly GCA_964517245.1 of uncultured Eubacteriales bacterium. GTDB lineage: Bacteria > Acidobacteriota > Aminicenantia > Aminicenantales > Saccharicenantaceae > RBG-16-66-30. Next base: position 13,150 of record CAZFBC010000029.1, read on the forward strand.
CTTCTCGACATCGGGGTCTTCGCCCGCCTCGGCCACCGGGGCTTCGGCGTGCTGACGGCCGTCACGGCCCAGAGCGCGGAGCGGGTGGACCGCGTCTTTCCCGTGGCCGCGCGGGCCGTCGCCGCCCAATTCGACCGGCTGGCGGGGTCGGGCCCGGTCGGGGGGATCAAGGTCGGCATGCTGGCCACGGCGGAGAACCTGGCCGCGGCGGCCGGGATCCTGGCCGGGAACGCGGCCGTCCCGCGGGTCGTCGACCCGGTGTTCCGCTCGAGCTCCGGGGCCGTCCTTCTCGAAAAAAGGGCCCGGGACGGTTTCCTCGCCGCCCTCCGCGGCAAGGCCGACCTCATCACGCCGAACCTCGACGAGGCGGCGGTCCTCGCGGGAGCGCCGGTGCGGACCGCTTCGGACATGAGGAGCGCGGCGCGGGCGATCGCCCGGGCGGCCCGCATGCCCTGTCTCCTCAAGGGCGGCCATCTCGACGGGCCTCCGGCGGACCTCCTCGACGACGGGAAGGATGTCACGGTTTTCGAGCACGCGCGGCAGGCCCGCAGCGTCCACGGAACGGGCTGTTACCTGTCGTCGGCCATCCTGGCCTTCCTGGCCGAAGGGCGCCCTCTCGCCGAATCGTGCGCGCTGGGGATTGCCCGGGTCGGCCGGGCCATCCGCGAGGCCGGGCCCGCCGGGAGCGGCCGCTGGGCCTTCGACCTCAGTCGGGAGAGGGGCCGGACGCCGGCGAAGGGCCGGGAGCGGCGCTGACGGTCCGCGCCGCCCGCCGGACGAGAGCCTCCGGGAAGAGGACCCCCTGCCTGGCCGCGGCCGCGCCGTTGAGATAGAGCTTGACCTCGTCCATGGATTGGATGGGGATGCCGGCGGGGCTTTCCCCGTTCATGACCCTGACGGCCAGCCGCCCCGTCTTGACGCCCATTTCGTAGAAATCGTAGCCGAGGGCCGCGCACGCGCCGAATTCGACCGAGCGCAGGAAGCTCGCGAAGAGCGGGACGGCGTTCTCCTCGGCCGCCCGGCCGACGATGTCGAAGGAGCTGTTGATGGTGTTGTCGGACATCGGGAAGAGGCAGTCGACCTTGGCGTTGAGCAGGCGCTGCAGGGAGCCGGGGATCTCGTGGGGGCCCGTGACGGGGACGGCGACCAGCTCGAAGCCGAGGTCGGCCGCGGCCGCCCGGGCCTGGTCCAGGTAGTATTCCGAGTTGACCTCCGAGGAGGTCCAGAGCGACCCGACCCGCCGGGCCTTCGGCAGGACCTCGCGGATGAGGGCCATCGTCTCGCGGACCGGGCCCGTGGAGACGACCCCGGTGACGTTGGCCCGGTGGCTCTGCGCCGAGCGCCCCGCCCCGACGAGGTAGGGCACGGCGACGGCGCCGAAGACGATGGGGGCCCGCCCGGCGGCCAGGACGGCGGCCTGGAGCGCCTGGGTCGAGAGGGGCATGATCAGGTCGACCCTCCGCGCGGCGAGGTCCCGGGCGATCCTCTGGACCTCGGCGATGTCGTTGTTGGCGATGCGGATGGAGACGACGATGTCGCGGCCGTCGCGGAGGCCGGCGTCGGCGAAGGCCTGGAGGATGCCCCGACGGACCTCGCTCCCCGTCGGCGAGTCGACGGACTGGAAGATCCCGACGGCGTAGGGGCGGGGCGCGTCGGACGGGGCGGCCGGCGGCGCTTCCCCCGCGTCGCGGCAGGCCGGGAGAAGGAGCGCGGCGGCGAGCAGGCCGGCGGCAAGGGCGTCCCTTCTCATGGCCGGCCCGTGACCTCGGCGAACCTCTCGGGCGAGATGTTGCTGCCGCTCGCGACAGCGACCACCGTCCGCCCGGCCCAAGTCGAGGGCGACCGGAGGAGGGCGGCGAAGGGCAGGGCGCCCGCCCCTTCGATCGTGCGGCCGTGCCGCTCCCGGACGAGGGCCATGGCCCGGACGATCAGGGCTTCCGGGACGACCTCGATCGCGTCGACCAGGTCCCGGCAGAGGGGGAAGGTGATCGCGCCGGGCTCGATGCCGCCGGCGACGGCGTCCGCGACGGTCTCTCTCTCGTCGATCTCGACGAGCCGGCCGGCCGCGACGGAAGCGGCCATGAAGGCCGACGTCTCGGGCTCGACGCCGACGATCCGGACCCCCGGACGGACGGCCTTGAGATATGCGGCCGTCCCGGCGACGAGCCCGCCGCCGCCGACCGGGACGAGGACGTCGTCGAAACGGTCCAGGTCCGCGGCCAGCTCGAGCCCCGTCGTGCCCGCCCCGCAGACGATGTCCCAATCGTTGTACGGGGAGACGAAGACGCGCCCCGTCCGGACGGCGAAGGCGCGGGCCAGGGCCTCGGTCTTCTCGCAGCTCGCGCCCCGGACCTCCACGTCGATGCCCATCGCCTCGATCCTCCGCCGCTTGACCTCGGCCGCGGTCTCCGGGAGGAAGAGCTTGAGGCCGACGCCCTCGAGCCGCGACGCGTGGCTGATGGCCAGGCCGTGGTTCCCGGTCGAGGCCGAGACGACGCCGCGGGCCCTCTCGCCGGGCGTGAGCGACCGGAGCTTGTTGAGTGCGCCCCTGAGCTTGAACGAGCCCGTCGTCTGGTCGCACTCCCACTTGACGCGGACGTCCGCGCCGGTCTCCCGGCTGAACGGCTCGGAGCGTTCGAGCGGCGTCCGCCGGATGTCGGCCTTGATCCGTCCGTAGGCCGCTTCGACCCTTGCCGCGAGGTCCTCGGGCACGTCGCTCATCCTCGTCCTCCCGGCCTAAGATAGCACAGGGACGGACGAATTGTGAATATCCGGGGCCGGGAGTAGAATGGGATGCGCATGGCCAGATATCACGTCGGGACGGCCGGCTGGAGCTACGAGGACTGGGAGGGCGTCGTCTATCCGGCCGTGAAGGGCCGGGGCTTCCACGCCCTGCCCTACCTCGCCCGCTACATCGACATCGTCGAGGTCAACAGCACCTTCTACCGTCCGGTCGCGACCGCCACGGTCCGCTCCTGGCTGAAAAGGATCGAGCCCTTTCCGGATTTCCTGCTGGCCCTCAAGGTCCACCAGGCCTTCACCCACGCCCGCGCGGGTTTTGCCCCGAAGGACGTCGACGACTTCAAGGCCGCGGCCGACGTCCTCCGCCTCCGCGGCCGGCTGGCCGCCCTGCTCGTCCAGTTCCCCTGGTCCTACCGGAACACTCCCGAGAACGCCGGCTACCTGACCCGCCTTCTCGGCCTCTTCGCCGGCTATCCCCTGGCCGTCGAGGTCCGTCACGCGAGCTGGGACACCCCCGCCTTCTACGGCGCGCTCCGCGAGGCCCGGGCCGCCTTCTGCAACATCGACCAGCCGCTCTTCAAGGATTCGATCGCGCCCTCGGCCGTGGCCACCACGACCGATTTCGCCTACGTCCGCCTCCACGGCCGGAACGCCGGGAACTGGTTCCGCGAGGGGGCCGGGCGCGACGCCCGTTACGACTACCTCTACGCCAAGGACGAGCTCGGGGACTGGGTCGACCGCATCCGAGAGCTCGGGCGGGCGAGCGGCAAGGTCTACGTCGTCACCAACAACCACTACCGGGGACAGGCCATGGCCAACGCCCTCCAGATCCGGAACATGATCACGGGCGAGAAGGTGG
>CAZFBC010000030.1:0-4381 GCA_964517245.1 uncultured Eubacteriales bacterium
GGCCAGGCCGCGGTCCTTCTCATCTCGTACGCTCCGGCATTCCCGACATCATACCGCGCGGGCCGGAGATTGTAAACGGCGCGCCCGCGGGCGGCGGTCACTCCCCGCCGAGCCGGGCAACGCCGATGACGTTGGGCACGGGCCAGGCCCGGTCGTTCAAGTCGCTCTCGAAGAAGCCCGTCTCGAAGCTGCCGAACATCTCCCGCTCCACGTCCCCGGCCCTGACGTAGAGCTGGGCCTCGGGCCCGCCCTCGACGTACATGGCGTTGCGGAGGCCGATCGGCAGGCCGAGGATCGCGTCGATGAAATCGTGGGTCGAGAGCGGCGATCGGGCGAACAGGAACAGGACCCGGCCGTCCGCGTCGATCCCGACCGCCGCCGTGCTCCACTTCCTCGGCTGCCGGCTCCAGACGTTCCTCCGCCCGCAGTCGACCATGCGGATGCTCTGGACGAGGGTCCGGTACCGCGTCCGGAGCGCGTCGAAGTCCTGGCAGGAGCGGTCGATGATCTGGACCCGCGGCACGCCGTCCGTCACCGGGTCGAAGGCCAGGACGGCCTTGTCCTTGCTGAGCCGGGAGTTGTTGACGTGCGACCCGGTCTTCATGAGGCTGACGCTGGTCAGGCGGTCCGCCTGATACATGCTGGCGTTGACCGCCGCCACCAGGCCCTTCTCCGCGGCCCATTCCCGGGCCGTGCGGGAGCGCCGGTCGGGCATCGCCGAGGCGTTGACCAGGACGAGGCGGAAGCGGGCCGGATCGATCCGAAGCACGGTGATCCGCGGAGCGCCGGCGCCGGCGTCGCCGCCACCGGGCGCGCTGAATTCGCCGAGGTCCAACCCGGCTTCGAGGGCGCGCCACCCTTCCCCGGCCGGCGCCGGCCGGGCTTCGGGCGACGCGGGACCGCCCGCCAGGCCCGCCAGCACGGCCGCGCCCGCGACGAAGAGGAGCGCTCGTCCCATCACCCGCCCATGATATACGCGGCGCCGGGCGGAGGTCAACGCACGGCCTAGAGGATCCGGAAGGACAGGGCCGACTCGACCGGCGCGATGCCGGGACCGCCATCCCAGCGGAAGGCGAGGCGGTGATCGCCCGGCGGCAGGGTCTCCAGCTCCAGCTCGTAGAGGACGTTCCAGATCCCCGTTTTCCGGCTCCACTCCTGATGGACGACGACGGCCGGCAGAGGGGCCGCCTCCGCCGCGCCGCCCTCCCGCGCCGCCGAAACGCCCAGGGCCATCTTGCGCGGGTCCCGGGTGGAATGGATCTGGACGAAGAGGCCGGCCCGCTGGCCCCGCGGCACGTGGGCGACGGCCATCGGGTAGAACTTGCGGTTGGGCACCTCGAACGTGCCGTCGTCGCTGGCCAGCGCGAAGGGCGTGACCAGGGGCTTGTCGGTCTCGACGATCTTGCCGACGGCCGTCGCCAGGAGCGTCGCCCCGTCCCCCGCCTCGAGCTTCGGGATCTCGAGGCCGCCTTCCACCGTGCCCATGCGCTCCTGCTTCCGGTCGTAGATGGCGAAGGTCGCCCGGTAGGTCCGGGGCTTGAGCTCGGTCTCCCCGGAGGCGACGCTCCAGCCGAAGTAGTCCGCGTTGCGGACCCGCTGCAGGAAGGAGGGGATGAGAACGATGGGCACGGCGACGTCGGTCTGGAAGCCCGATTCGCCCGAGGGGTCGTCAAGGGTCAGCTTGAACTTGAGGAGGACCGTCTCGTCGGCCGGCGCCCCGTCGCCCAGGATCCTCCGGGCCGACAGGGCCGTCTGGATCCAGAGGACGAACTTGTCCCGCCCCTTGGCGAAGGGCACGATCCTGGCCTCGAACGGGATGTCCTTGAAGAGGGACGGACTGTAGGCCGCCGAGGCGAAGGCCAGCGATTCCCTCTGTTCGTCCGTGTAGTCCAGGAAGCCCTGGCGGAAGCGGACGTCCGCCCCCGGCCGGAGGACCTTGACCTGGATCTTGTGGTACTTGCCGTCGGGCCTCTTCCGCTTCGGCGTGTAGCTCAGCTCGTAGTACTGGGCGAAGTCGCGCTCGATCGTCCCGGCGAAGGCCTCGAACTTGTCCCCGCCCAGGAACGCGGCGCCGCCCGTGTCGTCGGCCAGGGCCCGGAGGCTGGCCAGCTCGCTCCTCTTGAACTCGGCGATCTCGTCGGGGCGGCCGATGCCCGCCGTGCCGAAGGGGCTGCGGCCGATCACCCGCGGGAAATTGTCGTGGGCGATGTCGCCCAGCACGTAGCGGAGGTAGTTGTCGGGGTCCAGGGTGTAGAAGCTGATATTGTGGGAGTTGGCGAACCGGACCAGGTCGTCGAAGATCTCCGAGCCGGTCCGGATCCCCGACTTGCCGAGGGACTTGAAGGGGTCGTTGACCTTGGCCGCGGCGATCTGGGACTGGACGGCCGTGGAGTCCTCGATGCCGCCGCCCTCGAAGAAGCGGACGAACGAAAGCGCCGGGACGCCGCCGCTGACGAAGAGGAGGGACTTGCGCCCCTCGAAATCCTTGACGATGTTCATGACGCCGAGCAGCCCGTTGACGGTCCTCTCGAAGCGCCGCCTCGACTCGGCCTCCATCACGGCCTGGCCGTGCTGGTCGCGGCCGCGCAGGACGTCGTAGCCGTCGACCCGGATCGAGGTCTCTCCGCCCCCGACGATGGACGGGACGATCAGGGCGTCGGCCGCTTTTTCGACCCAGATGCTCCCGGTCGCCTTCTCGACGGCCTTGGCGACGAGGTCCCGGTCCCGCGTCAGGGGCTGGAGGAGGGCCATCCGGCCGTCCTCGGCCAGCTCGAAGACGATGATCTCCCGCCCGACGTCGAGCAGCTCCAGGAGCCTGGCCAGGATCTCCGGTTTCTCCCGCTCGAGCATCCGCTTGATCGTGTTGATGGAATCGAAGACGACGACGAAGCGGCTTTCCCGGGCCGGCCGGGGCGACGCCGCGGGCACGGGGGCGGCGGCGGGCGCGGCCCCGGGTCCCGCGCCGTCCCGCGCGAGGCGGACGAGGTCGGCCGAGGCGAGGTCCATCTTTTTCCCGTCCTCGTAGACCTCGAAATCGGCCTTCGCCAGGTCGGCGAGGAAGCGGCCGTCGCGGCCGAACGCGACCGCGTCGACGAGGACCAGGCGGACCGTCAGGTCGTGCCTCTCGTCGGGCCGAGGCGCGACGGTCTGCCCCGCGGCGATGAAGGACAGGGCCAGGAGCCCGGCCCCGACAACCCCGGCGACTTTCCGCCGGCGGCGATGATCGGGCATGGACATCACCTCTATCCTTATTATACTCCGCGACGCCTCCCCGCGTTCACTCCGCCGCCGGGCTTGGGTAAAAAAATATGGCCGGCCTTGCCTTTTCCCGGAAATTGGGCCCATAATCACGTCGACACCCCCGGGGAAAGGAGGCCGCCATGGGACAGACGATGAGGAGACGCGATTTCGTGAGGGCCGGGGCGATCGCCGGCGCCGCCGCGCTGGCCGGCCGGCTCGGCGGACAGCGCGCGATCGACCCGCGGTCCCCGAGGCGCCCGTATCCGGACCTGGCCGTCGTCACCGGGCCGGACCCCTTCCTCGCCGTCGGAAAGGGCCTCGAGGCGATCGGCGGGATCGGGAGGTTCGTCCGCCCGGGCTCGTCGGTCGGGCTGCTCGTCAACGCCCCGGCCTGGTGGAAGCGGCCCGGAAGCCACACCCACCCCGACCTCGCCCTGGCCGTCATCCTGGCCGCGCTCGGGGCGGGGGCCAAGGAGGTCCGCTATCTCATCGACCCGCTCCCCGGCTATTGGAAGCGCTCGACCCGCGCGGCCGGGCACGAACGGGAGACCGGCGCGGTCCGGAAGTGCTCCGGGGATTACGTCGAGAAGGAGGTCCCCGGGGGCCGGGCCCTCAAGAGGACCAAGGTCGTCCGGGAATTCCTCGACTGCGACGTCCTCGTCAACCTCCCGATCGTCAAGCACCACGTCGGCGTCGGCATGTCCGGGAACCTCAAGAACCTCATGGGCGTCAACGACCACGCCTCGAACCAGTTCTTCCACTCGGGCTCCGGGGCCAAAGGGGAGTACGACGACGTCCCTTTCCTGGCCCAGTGCATCGCCGACCTCAACGCCCTGCGCCGGCCGGACCTCTGCGTCGCCGACGCCACGGAGTTCCTTCTGACGAACGGCCCGGCCGGGCCGGGCGAGCTGCGCCGGCTCGACCAGGTCGTCCTGGGGACCGACCCCGTCGCCGTCGACGCCCTGTGCGCTCCGTTCGTCGGCCTCGAGGCCGCCGACGTGCTGATGATCTCGAAGTCGGCCGAGCGGGGCGTCGGCCGGATGGACGTCGCCGCGCTGGCCGTGGAACGGCTGACCGCCTGAAAGGCCGGGCCGGAGAGCCTGGGGCCGGGCAGGGAGGGCGCGATGAAAGAGACCGACAA
>CAZFBC010000030.1:4481-16425 GCA_964517245.1 uncultured Eubacteriales bacterium
GCCGGCCGGCTAGAGCAGGGTCCCGGTGAGCAGCAGGATGGCCACGCTGAAATAGATAACCAGCCCGGTGACGTCCACCATCGTCGCGACCAGGGGGGCCGACGAGGTCGCGGGATCGGCCCCGAGCCGCTTTAAAAGGATCGGGAGCATGGAGCCCGACAGGGTGCCCCAGCTCACGATCAGGACGAGCGAGAAGGCCACGGTCAGCCCGATCAGGACCACGTGGGCCTGCAGCTCGACGATGAAGCGGGAGAGCGCCAGGACCTGGAGGAACCCGATGGCGCCAAGGGCGCCGCCGAGCATCAGGCCGGAGACGACTTCGCGCCGCATGATGAACCACCAGTCGGACAACGCGACGTCGCCGACGGCCAGGGCCCGGATGACCAGCGTTGCCGCCTGGGAGCCGGAGTTGCCGCCGCTCGAGATGACCAGGGGGATGAAGATGGAGAGGATCACGGCCTTGCTCAGTTGGCCCTCGAAGAAGCCCATCGCGATCGCGGTCAGGGCCTGGCTGACGAAGAGGATGGTCAGCCAGAACGCCCTCTTCCTGACCATGGAGAAGAGAGGGATGGACGAATACGGCTCGTCCAGGGCTTCCACCGCGGCGAACTTGTGGATGTCCTCCGTCGCCTCTTCCTCGGCCACGTCGAAGACGTCGTCGACCGTGACGATCCCGATGAGCGAACCCGAAGCGTCGACCACGGGCAGGGCCACCCGGTCGTACTTCTTGAAGGCCTCGACCGCGCTCTCCTGGTCGTCGGCGACGTGGAGGGCGACGAAATTCTCGTCCATCAGGTCGGACACCCGCGTCTCGGGCGGCGCGAGAAGGACGTCCCTGATGCGGATGTCGTCGATCAGCCGGCCCTTGTCGTCGACGACGTAGAGGACGCTCAGGGTCTCCATGTCCTTGCCGAAGCGCCTGATGTGCTCGAAGACCTCGCCCATGCTCCAGCCGGGCCTCAGGTCGACGAAATCGGGCGTCATCAGCCGCCCGACGCTGTCCTCGGGATAGCCCAGCAGCGCGACGGCGGTCTTCCGCTCCTCGGGCGACAGCAGGGCGATCAGCTGCCTGGCCGCCGAGCCGGGCAGGTCCTCCAACAGGGCCGTGCGGTCGTCCGGGGACATCTCGTTGAGGATGGCCGCCGACTCCTCATTGCCCATGCCCTTGAGGAGGCTGACCTGGAGATCGAGGCCCATGTACTCGAAGACGTCGGCGGCGAGGTCCCTGGGGAGCAGGCGGAAGACGACCGCCCGCTCGTGCTCGGGGAGGTCGGCCAGAAGCTCGGCGATGTCGGCGGGCGTCCACTCGCTCAGGACCTCCTTGATGGCCCCCAGCTCGCGCGAGGCCAACAGGGTCTCGATGTCGGGGCGCAGGAGCTTGCTCAGCATCTTCGGCTCCTTGGCTCTCGAACGCGCCGGCCTCGGCCCGGTGCGGGCCGTCAAGTCTCGATCTCCTCGTGCTCCTTGTCGAGCGTCCCGCCGGTGACCAGGATGCGGATGCTGCTCATGGGCCTCTCCCTGTGGAATGCCGCGTCATCGGGGAGGATAGTCCAGGCCGGGAGGGGAGTCAATGCGGGCCCATGCCATTTTCGTCGAAAGTCTGGCATAATGCCGGCGTGACCATCGCCCGGGAGGAGCCCATGCGCAAGACGGTCGCGATCGTCGGAAGTTCGGTCGTGGCGGCGGCCGCCGCCGTGTTCGCGGTCGTCGCCGCGACGTCCGGCCCGCCGGACGCGCGGAGAGGGCCGGCGCCGGCCCTGTCCTGGACCGTCCAGGCGAGCGGCACGGACGCGGGCCTGCGCGGGATCTCGGCGGTGGACGACCGGACGGCCTGGGCGAGCGGGACCCGGGGCACGGTCCTCAGGACCGTCGACGGCGGCGCGACCTGGACGCTTCTCCCGGTGCCCGGCGCGGAGGCGACCGACTTCCGCGACGTCGAGGCCTTCGGCCCGGACGAGGCCGTCGTCATGGGCATCGACCGCCCGGCCAGGATCTTCAGGACGACCGACGGCGGGCGAACCTGGACCCGGACCTGGTTCGACGACTCGCCGGGCGTCTTCCTGGACGGCATGGCCTTCTCCGACGGCGGACGCGGGATGGCGGTCGGGGACCCGATGGACGGCCGGTTCCTGCTCCTGACGACGGACGACCGCGGGGCCTCGTGGAGGCCCTGGCCCGCTGCGTCGAGGCCCCCGGCCGCGGAGGGAGAAGCGGCCTTCGCCGCCTCGGGGACGAGCCTGACCCTCTTGGGAAGGGACCGGATGTGGCTCGGCACGGGCGGCGCCGTGTCGCGCGTCTGGCGGTCGACGGACGGCGGCCGCGGCTGGGAAGCCGTTCCTTCGGCCCTGGCGGAGGGCGCCCCGTCGAAGGGCGCATTCTCGGTGGCCTTCCTCGACCGGCGGCGGGGCATCGTCGTCGGGGGCGACTATCGCGCCGAGGGCGAGTCGGCCGGCAACGCCGCCGTGTCCGAAGACGGCGGCAGGACCTGGACGCCCGCGACGGACCAAAGGCCCGGCGGCTATCGCGAGGCCGTCGCGTTCGTCCCCGGGACGAGGCCCCCGGTCGCGGTCACGGTCGGGCCCTCCGGTTCGGACTTCTCCCTGGATCTCGGCCGGACCTGGGCGCCGATCGAGACGCCGGCGGGTCTCCACGCCCTGGCCTTCGCCAAGAAGGGCCGGGCCGGCTGGGCCGTCGGCCGCAACGGGCTGATCGCCAGGCTGGACCTCGCCCGACGGGACAGGGACTGACGCCCCGGCGCGCCCGGTCGAGGCACAGAGCGCGGTCTGAGGGCTCGGGTCTACTTCGCCGCTTCCGCCCGGATGCGGGCGATCATCGCCCGCACGGGGGCGATGACGGCCTCCGGCTTGTCGACGTGGACGTTGTGGCCGACGCCCTCGACGAGGATGTGCTCGCCCCCGGGGATGAGGCCCGCGAGCTTCTTCTGCATGGCCATGGCCGCGTCGGCGAGCTTGGCCTGACCCTCCGGGCTGAACACGGGCGGCAGGCCGAGCCCCCGTGAGGCCGCCGTGATCACGACGAACGGCACGCGGGGCAGGGGCCCGCTGCGACGGACCTGCTCGACCGTCGTGGCCATGTAATCGACCTCCGTGCGCGGGTCGGGAGGCGTCGTCCTGTAGGGGGCGATCATGGCCGCGAGCTTCTCCCGGTCCTCGCCGGTGAGCGCCGCGAGCTGGGCGTCCGGGAGGTCCGGGTGGCTGGCCTCCTCGAGGACCAGTCCGGCCGTTTCGTCGGGGTAGGCGGCGGCGAACAGGACCGCGATCCGTCCGCCGTAGGAATGCCCGACCACGAGGTAAGGCTTGGGGACGCCAAGCTTCCCGAGGAGGACGTGGAGGTCGTCGGCCGCCTGCCGGCCGTGGACGGGGAGGTCTCCCCGCTCGCTCCGGCCGTAGCCGGCCCGGTCGTGGGTGACGACCGTGGTGACCGCGGCGAGCCCGGGCACCATGGGGTTCCAGTACGCCTGAGGCGCCCCGAAGCCGCTAATGAGGACCGCGGTCGGCCCGCCCGAACCGTAGACCGCGCAGTGGAGCCGACGCCCGCCGACGTCGACCATCCGCTCGGCTCCCTCGATCTCGGGGGGAGGGAACTTGGCAGCGGGAGACAGGGGCGGAGGGGGCGGCTGGGACTGCGGCCAGGCGAGCGCGGCCGCGGCGAGGACGGCGAAGGTGAGCCACGATGCTTTCATGACCGGACGATAATCCCCGTCCGTCAAGCTGTCAAGACCCGGCAGAACCCGATCAGAGGCGCGGCGCCTTGAGCTGGCCGTCGACCGTCATGTGGGCGGCCCGGCCGTCCGGGCCCATGACGAAGACGAGCGTGTGGCCCTCGGCCGTGTCGAAGAACCGGGTCTCGGACTCGGGGAAGAGCTCGATCCTCTCCTCGCCGTCGAGGACGAAGAGCGTCCCGCCCTCGAGCTTCACCTCGAGGAACCGTCCCGGCCGGAGCTCGTAGCGGCCTTCGAGGGCCGCCAACGCTTGGGGGTCGACCGCGACCACGGTCTTCTTCACCGGGTTGAAGGACGGCCAGCCGTACTCGCGGGCGACCGAGCGAAGGATCTCGGCGGCCAGCAAACCGCCCTGGTCGCCGTTGGTCATGACGACGGCGCCCCGGCCGCCCTCGAAGAAGGCGGCCATCTGGCACTTGAAGCCTTCGTTCGAGCCGCCGTGGCCGAAGCTCATGGCCGGGCCGGCGCCGCTGAGGCTGAGGCCGAGGCCGTAGCCGGGTTTCTGGGCCGTCGTCATCTCCCTGGCCGTGGCCTCCGAGAGCACGGCCGAAAGGCCCCGCCGGGCCCTGTCGATCTCGAGCAGGAACCTGGCCAGGTCGGTCGGCGTCGTCCACAGTCCGGCCGCCGCCATCTCGGGGTAGGTATGGGACCGGCCGGGGAGGAGCTTTCCGTCCGAGGTGTGCCCGGCGGCCGCGGCGCCGCGCAGCGTCTGGGGCAGCGGCTGCTCGTACGTGCTGTCGTCCATCCCCAGCGGCCGCAGGACGAGCTCGGCGAGGAGGTCCGGAAAGGGCCGGCCGGCGACGTCGGCCATGAGCTGTTGGGCGACCGTGTAGCCGCCGCCCGAGTAGCGCCAGATCGTTCCCGGAACGGCGTCGACCCGGACCGCCGCGCTGTTGGCCGGCTTCTCCCCGTCGAGGACCTGCAGCGTCGAGGGCACGGGGGCGTCGGCCGCGTAGCCGCCGAAGCCGTGGACGGTCAGGCCGGCCGTGTGGCTGAGCAGCCGCCGCAGGGTGACTTTTTCGACCTTCGTGAGCTCGTTCTCGGGGACCTTCCAGGATACGAGCTTCTTGTTGACGTCCTCGTCGAGGGCCAGCTTGCCCTGTTCGACCAGGCGGAGCGCGGCCAGGGCCGCGACCGGCTTGCTGACGGAGGCCGCCTGGAACAGCGTCCGGGACGTCACCGGCGTCGCCGTCCCGGCCTCGGTCACGCCGTAGCCCTTGGCCCACTCGATCGCCCCGTCGTTGACGACGGCGACGCTCGCGCCGGGGACCTTCAGCTCGGCCATCCGCCGGTCGAGCGATCTCGCGGGAAGCGGCCGGCCGGCGACGACGAAGGGCGGCAGGAGCCCGCTCTCGACCCGGTCGATCCGGGCCGCGACCGCGGCCGGGGCCTTGAGCTCGTAGCCCGCCGGCGGCTCCGCCCCCAGCAGGTGGCGCACGAAGTAGTCCCAGCGCCGCCGCGCCATGTAGGGCTCGTTGCCGAAGCCGTGGCCGCGGTTCGGGAACATGATCAGGTCGAAATCCTTGTTGGCCCGGATGAGCTCGTCGACGACGAGGAGCGTCAGGTACGGGGGCACGTTCCCGTCCATGGTGCCGTGCGCCAGCAGGAGCTTGCCCTTGAGGTCCCGGGCGTGGCCCTGGTTGGCCTGGTCGTCGTAGCTCGTCGTCCCGTCCTCGTTCCGGGCCAGGAGCCCCTGCCACTTCTCGCCCCAGTCGTCCTCGTAGCCCCGGTTGTCGTGGTTGCCCGCCTGGGAGACGCCGACCTTGAAGAAGTCCGGATAGCGGAACATGGCGGCGCAGGCGGCGAACCCGCCGCCCGAATGGCCGTAGATGCCGGCCCGGCCGATGTCGATCCAAGGATAACGCCGGGCCAGCTCCTTCATCCCGGCCACCTGGTCGGGCAGGGTGTTGTCGCCCATGTTCGCGTAGTAGGCGTCGTGGAACGCCTTGGAACGGCCGGGGTTCCCCGTCCCGTCGATCTGGACGACGACGAACCCGAGCTCGGCCAGGGCCTGGGCGTCGCCGTGGGCCGGGAGGAAGCTCCGGCTCCTGACGCTGCCCGCTTGCGGTCCCGGATAGATGTTGTTGACGATCGGGTATCGTCCGGCCGGGTCGAATCCGGTCGGCCGGAACATCAGGCCGTGGAGGTCGGTCCGGCCGTCCCGGGCCTTGACGGTGATGGGGATCGGGGGCTTCCAGCCCGCGGCCACAAGCCGCGAGATGTCGGCCTTCTCGAGGTCGAGGACGAGCCTGCCCTCCGCGTCGCGCAGCACCGCCGCCTGGGGAACGTCGGGCTTCGAGCAGCTGTCGACGAAGTAGCGGCCGGAGGGAGACAGGCCGACCTCGTGGTCGGCGTCCTCCGGGGTGAGAAGGCGGATCCCGCGGCCGTCCAGCCCGGCGCTGTAGAGATGCCGGAAGTAGGGGTCGCGCCCCGCCTCCCGGCCGCCGGCCAGGAAGACGATCCGCCGGCTCTTCTCGTCCACCCGCAGGAGCTCGAGCACCGGCCACTCGCCGGCCGTGATCGCGTTCTTCAGCCGGCCGGTCGCGAGGTCGTAGAGGTAGAAATGGGCCCAGCCGCTGCGCTCGGAGTACCAGACGATCTCGTTCGAGGCGGCCAGGAAGCGCCAGTTGGCCCGGTCGCTCCCGGATTCGAAGTAGGTGGCGGCCCTTTCCTCGAAAACGTCCCGGACCTCGCCCGTCTCCGGATCGGCCTCGCGGACGACCTCGTGCTTGTGGTCCCGGGACGTCGAGACGAAGACGAGCCGCGTCCCGTCCGGGCTCCACTCGGCGTCGCCCAGGCTGCCGTCGGGCGCCTTGATGTCGTCCGAGAAGGTGGAGCGATGCTGGTCGGGGGGCATCTTCAGCCGGACCAGGCGCGGGCCGTCCAGATGGACGACGACGCGCTCGATCATGGAGACGACCTCGTCGCCGGGCAGGGGGTATTTCCAGGCCTGGAGCCGGGGATGGCCCACCTTCGTCTCGACGAGATACATCTCGCCGACCTCGCGCTGGTCCTGCCGGAACGTGGCGATCTTCGTCGAGTCGGGCGACCAGAGGACGACCGGCCGGTCGCTCCGGGTCCAGCCGGCGTTGTCGGTCGCGTAGCCGTGGTCCTCGACGCCGTCGGTCGTCAGCCGCCGCTCCGCCTTGGTCGCGACCTCTCGGGCCCAGAGGTCGTGGTCCCGGACGAAGACGGCGAACCGGCCGTCCGGGGAGAGGACCTCGGGCGGCGCGCCGCCGGGCCGGGGGCCCGCTCCCCGCCGTCTCTCCGGCGGAGCCGCCTCGGCCCCTTCGAGCTGTCGGCAGGCCTTTCCCTCGAGGTCGCACGACCAGCGCTTCCCTTCGGCGCTGAACGTCACGGACCTCCCGTCCGCCGAGAGCTCGAAGCTCGTGAACGGGAGGTGCGAGGCGCCGAAAGTCTTCCCCGCGGCCTTGGACAGGGCGGCCGCGACCGCCGCGTGGTCGAAGGCCGGCCGGCGCGACCTCCTCTTCGGGTCGACCAGGACGAACTCGCCGCCCCCGTTCTCGAGGGTGTTCCTGTACCAGAAGCGGTCTCCGGGGAGCCAGTTCGGGCGCACCCCGGCGCGGAGGACGAGCGGCGCCGTGTTGTAGGACATGAACTTCTCGGCCCGGGCGTAGTCGGCGGCGGTCAGGGCCCGGGGCGCTTGGCCGGCTTTGTCGGAGGCCGGCAAGGCGGCCAGGACGGCGACGAGGCCGAGGCCGAGGACGGCGATCGGGGAGAAGGATCGGATCGTGCGCGTTCTCATGTTCACCTCGCTCCAGAGGACGACGATAAGAGGGGACCGAAAACGGTCATCGGGACAAGAGGATATCCCGGACGCGGCCGGGAATCAAGGACTTGGGGTCGAGCCCCGGGCCGGGCCGGCGGCCTGGAAGGCGGCCGGGATGGCGCTCTCCCCTGTTCTCCGCGGCCGGTTTTTGGTAGACTGGGACCCATCAAATCCATCACTCGACCGGAGGGCCGATGATCGACTATCTCCTGACCGAAGAGCAGATCATGGTCCGCGACCTGAGCCGACAGATCGCGGACGAGAAGATCCGTCCCGCGGCCGCGGAATACGACCGGACCGAGGAGTTCCCCTGGGACGTCGTCAAGGCGATGGCCCAGTCGGACATGTTCGGGGTCTATATCGAGGAAAAGTACGGCGGGATGGGCGGAGGGGTCATGGAGCTCTGTCTCGCGACCGAGGAGTTCTCCCGGGGGTGCGCCGGGATCGCGCTGGCCTTCGCCGCGACCGCCCTGGGGACCTTCCCGCTGATCCTGTTCGGCAGCGACGCGCAGAAGGCGAAATACCTCCCGGCGATCGCCCGGGGCGAGAAGCTGGCGGCCTTCGGGCTGACCGAGCCGGGGGCCGGCTCGGACGCCGGGGCCATCCAGACCGTCGCGGAGAAGAAAGGCGACCGCTACGTCCTGAACGGCGTCAAGCATTTCATCACCAACGGCGGGGAAGCGGAGATCTACACGATCATCGCCATGACCGACAGGTCGAAAGGCCCGCGCGGGGCCAGCCTGTTCCTGGTGGAGAAGGACACGCCGGGGTTCACCTTCGGCAAGAAGGAGGACAAGATGGGGATCCGCGCCTCCTCGACCCGGGAGCTGGTCTTCGACAACTGCGAGATCCCGCGGGAGAACCTGCTCGGCAAGGAGGGCCAGGGATTCATCGCGGCGATGAAGACCTTCGACATGTCCCGGCCGGGGGTCGGCGCCCAGGCGCTCGGCATCGCCCAGGCGGCCCTGGACGAGTCGATCAAGTACGCCAAGCAGAGAAAGCAGTTCGGGAAGCCCATCTCCTCCTTCCAGGGCATCCAGTGGATGCTGGCGGACATGGCCACCCAGGTGGAGGCGGCCCGGGCCCTGGTCTACGCGTCCGCCCGGGAGATCGACGCCGGCCGGAAGAACGTGGGGGTCCATTCCGCGATGGGCAAGATGTACGCGTCGGACGTGGCCATGAAGGTCGCGACCGACGCCGTCCAGATCTTCGGCGGCTACGGCTACATGAAGGAATACCCCGTGGAGAAATTCATGCGGGACGCCAAGATCACCCAGATCTACGAGGGGACGAACCAGATCCAGCGGAACATCATCGCGCTGGGCCTGATCAAAGAAACGGCCCGATGAACGTCGTCGTCTGCGTCAAACAGGTCCCCGACACCACGGAGGTCAAGATCGACCCGGTGTCCAAGAACCTCGTCAGGGAAGGCGTCCGGTCCATCATCAACCCCTTCGACGCGTACGCGATCGAGGAGGCCGTGCGCCTGAAGGAAAAGCACGGCGGCCGGGTCGTGGCCGTGTCCATGGGGCCGCCGCAGGCCGAAGAGGCCCTCCGGGAGGCCCTCTCCCTCGGCTGCGACGAGGCCGTTCTGGTCAGCGACCGCGCCTTCGCCGGCTCCGACACCCTGGCCACGGGCTACACCCTGGCCAGGGCCGTCGAGAAGATCGGGGGGGTCGACATCGTGATCTGCGGCAAGCAGGCTATCGACGGCGACACGGCCCAGGTGGGGCCCGGCATCGCGGCCGCGCTCGACATCCCGCAGATCACCTACGTCCGGAAGATCGAGGAGATCGGGGACGGGGCCATCCGCGCGCAGCGCGCGACGGAGGAGGGATACGAGGTCGTGGAGAGCTCTCTCCCCTGCCTCGTCACGGTCGTGAAGGAGATCAACACGCCCCGCCTGCCGTCCCTCAAGGGGAAGATCCGGGCCAAGAACGCGTCGATCCCGGTCTGGAAAGCCGGGGACCTCGGCGCCGAAGAGGACCGCATCGGCCTCAAGGGGTCCCCGACGTTCGTGGGCACCATCTTCACCCCGCCGCCGCGGCCCAAGGGCACGGTCTTCGAAGGCGAAGCCCGGCAGGTCGTCGACAAGGTCGTGGAGGCCATGAAGGGGATCCTTTACTAGGATGAGCGCCATCACGGTCCTCCAGGACAAGTGCACGGGCTGTTCGCTGTGCCTGAAAGCCTGCCCTTTCGACGCCATCGCCCTCGTCGACAGGAAGGCGGCGATCGACCTGGACAAGTGCACCCTGTGCGGCGCCTGCGTCGAGGCGTGCCGGAGGTTCGGCGCCATCGAGATCGTCCGCGAGACCACCCGCACGCCGGACATCGAGAAGTACCGGGGGGTCTGGGTCTTCGCCGAGCAGAGGAAGGGCGCGGTCCAGCCCGTCGTCTTCGAGCTCCTGGCCAAGGCGCGCGAGCTGGCCGACAAGCTCGGGGTCCCCGTCTCTTCTGTCCTGCTCGGGAGCGGCGTCACGGACCGGGCGATCGAGCTCGTCCACCGCGGGGCGGACAAGGTCTACGTGGTCGACCATCCCAAGCTGGAGCACCTCGTGGACGAGCCCTACGCCCGGATCGTGGCCAACCTCGTCCGCAGGCACCGTCCGGAGATCCTGCTCTGCCCGGCCACGGCCATCGGGCGCTCGGTCATCTCCCGCGTCGCGGTCCAGCTGCGCGTGGGGCTGACCGCGGACTGCACGGGCCTGGACGTCGACCCCGAGGGCGGCCACCTGCTCCAGACCCGCCCGGCGTTCGGCGGGAACATCCTGGCGACGATCCTGTCCCAGCATCACCGGCCCCAGCTCGCGACCGTGCGCCATAAGGTCATGAAAGAGGCCCCGGCCGACCCCGGGAGGACGGGGGACGTCGAGGTCGTCGAATTCGACCGGACCTTCTTCGTCTCGCGGACCAAGGTCCTGGAGGTGGTCGACGAGGTCACCGACACCGTCAACATCACCGAGGCCAACGTGATCGTCTCCGGCGGGCGCGCCCTGGGCGGCTCCGAGAGCTTCGGGATGCTTGAGGAGCTGGCGAGGGCCCTCAACGGCGCCGTGGGCGCGTCGCGCGCCGCGGTCGACGAAGGCTGGGTGCCCTATTCGCACCAGGTCGGACAGACGGGCAAGACGGTCTGCCCCGACGTCTATATCGCCTGCGGGATCTCCGGGCAGATCCAACACCTGGTGGGCATGCAATCCTCCAAGATCATCATCGCCATCAACCGCGACCCTGCCGCTCCCATTTTCAACGTGGCCAATTACGGCATCGTCGGCAACGTCTTCGAGGTCGTCCCCCTGCTGACGAAGCGGTTCAAGGAGATCCTGTAGGCGGCCCCGTGCCGGAGACCGACGGGCCCGCGAACATCCTGGGCCTGACCCGCCCGGCCTTCGAGGCCCTGGCCGGCGGAGGCGGACGCTCGCGGGCCCTGGGCCGTCTCTACCGGCTGGCTTTCGCCGAGGGCCGCTTCGAGCCCGCGTCGGAAACGGTCGGCAGGGCCGCGGCGGCGGCGCTGGCCGCCAGCGTCTCGCTCCGGCTGCCCGAGGTCGAGCGCGTCGTCGAGGAGGAGGGGCCCTTCGGGACGACGGCCAAGGCCCTCCTCCGGCTCGACGACGGCGAGCGCGTCGAGTGCGTGCGCATCCCCGTGGCCCGCCGGGGCCCCGATCCCGGGCCGGACACCCTCTGCGTCTCCTCCCAGGCGGGCTGCCGCATGGGCTGCGTCTTCTGCGAGTCCGGGCGGCGTGGTTTCGCCAGGGACCTCCGGCCCGAGGAGATCGTGGGCCAGTACGCGGCGGCCCGCCTGACGCTGGGCTGGGACGTCGGCCAGATCGTCTTCATGGGCATGGGCGAGCCGCTCGACAATTTCGAGGGTTTGGCGGGGGCGCTCGCGGTCCTGCTCGACGAGTCCGGCCCCGCTTTCTCGCAGGACGACCTCACCGTCTGCACGATCGGACCGCCTGGGGGCGTCGACCGCCTCAGGGCCCTCGGGCTCAAGCGCCTCAACCTCTCGGTCAGCCTCAACGCGCCCGACGAGCGGCTGCGCGGCGAGCTCATGCCGGCGACGAGAGGCGCGGGGCTCGAGGCCCTGGCCGCCGCCCTGGCCCGCTATCCCCAGCGCCGCAACTTCGCCCTGGCGGTGAACTACTGCCTCATCCCGGGCTCGAACGACGGCGAGGGCGCGGCGGAGGGGGTGGCGGCCTTCCTGCGGGCCGCGGCGCCGTCCGGACGGGCCGTCGTCAACCTCATCCCCTACAATCCCGGCTCCGCCCCGATCGGGCGCGCCCCGACCGAGGCCGAGACCGGGTCGTTCGCCCGGCGCCTCCGGGCGGCCGGCGCGTACGTCAAGCTGCGCAGCCCCCGGGGCCGGGCCCTCATGGCGGCCTGCGGCCAGCTCGGGCGAGTCGAATAGAGGCGCT
>CAZFBC010000031.1:0-16277 GCA_964517245.1 uncultured Eubacteriales bacterium
GGCTTCCCCTGGCGCGGCCGCTACTTCGAGATCGGGGTCAAGATCGACGTGCTGAGATAAGGAGAGGTTATCGCGCTCGAGGCGGCGAGGGAGTCGCCTCGAAGATCCCCGTGGTGGAGAGGGGACCCGCGAAGCGGGGGGAACCGCCCGAACTGGTTCCCGGGGGGCCGGGGAGCTAGAGGCGATTCCCGAGCAAAGCCGGAGAGAGCGATCTCCTTATCTCAGAGGCCGAGCTCCGTATCGATCCCCTGCATGGCCGCGATGGCGATCGACAGGAACTCATCGAGCTCGAGGCCGAGGTTGCGCGATTCCTCGATCTCCTCGCGCCGGGCCCCCCGGGCGAAGCTCTTCTCCTTGTAGCGGCGCTTGAGGAACTCGAGGTCGATCGACTTCAGCTTCTTCGTCGGGTGCATCAGGGTCGCCGAGATGATCAGCCCCGTCAGCGGGTCGACGGCATAGATGGCCCAGTCCATGGGCGACTCGCACGGCGCCTTGCCGGCGTGGGCCTGGACGGCGTGGACGACGGGCTCGGCGATGCCCTTCTCGCGGAGGACCTTGACGGTCTCGGTCGTGTGGAGCTCGGGGCTCTTGTCCGTCACTTCGTAATCGAGGTCGTGGAGGATGCCGGCCAGGCCCCAGGGCTCAGGGTCGTGGCCGAGGCGGACGGCCAGGGCCCGCATGCAGGCCTCGACCGACAGGCAGTGCTTGATGAGGTTCTTGTTCGTCAGGTGCTGTTTGAGCAGGGCAAGGGCTTCGTCGCGGGTCATCGGCGGTCTCCTTTATGTCTGGGCACGATTGTAAGCCCTCCTCCCCCTTTTATCAATCCGGCGTCGTCTTCCGGCGTCACCAGCGGCGCCAGGGGCAGGTGTAGCCGCGGCCCAGGCCACGGCCATAGCCCCGGCCGTAACGGGAGTATCGTCCGTATCCCCGGCCCACGCCCGGGCCGTAGCCGTAGCCCAGCCCTCGGCCCACGCCGGCCCTGGCTCCCATGCGGGGGTTCAAGCCCATGCCGTCGTCGGGCCCCCAGCCCAAGCCCAACCCGAGCCCTCCTTGCCGGTCGAAGACCCTCCGCTGCCCGTCCGTCAATACGGAGCGGATCCGGGCCTGATGCTCTTCCCACATCTTGTCCAGCTCGAGCTCGAGCGTGTCGAGCTCGGCGAGCTTGGCGTCCAGGCTCTGTCCCTTCCAGGACAACGCGTCGAGCTCGAGCTCGACCTTGCGGAGCTTGGTCTCGATGGGCAGAATCTCGTTCTGGAAAGCCATCCGGATCTCCTGGATGCGGTCCATCTGCTCTTCGGTCAGGTCAACGGCCCCGGCGTAGCCCCTTGCCGGACGGCGGTACTGGGCCTCGGCCGGCGCCGCGGCCACGCCGGCCAGGAAGGCGAGCGCGGCCAGACCGGCGATCACGATCCGCTTCGTTTTCATGGATCCCTCCTCATGGATTTTGATGGCCTCAGGGCTTCCGGTAGTTCTTTTTCCAAGGCGCGCTGCGGTTGGCCAGGTGGTCGGCCAGGGCTCGGCGGAGCGTTTCGGCGGCCAGCTCGGCGCAGTGGACGTCCGCCTCGGGCAGGCCGCCCAGGAGCTCCAGGATGCCGCGGGCGCTGACCGCGCCCAAGGCCTCGACGAAGGTCCGGTTCGTCGCCAGCCACGTCGCGGCGCTGCCGCAGACGACCGTCGTACCGCAGCCGTCCGTCCCGAAGCCGCAGGCGGCGACGACGTCGCCGTCCAGGCGGACGGTCATCTCCATGACGTCCCCGCACGACCCCTCGACGCGGGCGTAGCCGTCCGGGCTCTCCAGCAGCCCGAGGTTGCGGGGATTCTTCCAGTGGTCGAGCACGGTGGGGCCATAGGTCCTCAGGATGTCGCGCTCGATCTCCGCCTGCAAAAGGCGGGCGGCCTCCTCCAGCTTGTCGTTCCGGTCGTCGGCGCTCATGCCAACCTCTCCCGAACCCTGTCCCAAATCCTCCGGACGCCCTCAGCCGCGGGCCCCCGCGAGAATTCCACCAGGGGCGCGCCCCGGGCGACGGACGTCATGACCTCGGCGTCGAAGGGGACCTTCCCGACGACGGGGACTCCCTGCCCGGCGCACCAGGCGTCGATCCGTTCCGAGGTGGACGCGTTGATGTCGAACTTGTTGATGGCGCAGACCGCGGGGATCTTGAAGTGGCGGGCCAGATCGACGATG
Organism: uncultured Eubacteriales bacterium; assembly: GCA_964517245.1. Classification (GTDB taxonomy): domain Bacteria; phylum Acidobacteriota; class Aminicenantia; order Aminicenantales; family Saccharicenantaceae; genus RBG-16-66-30. The sequence goes on from CAZFBC010000031.1 coordinate 2,186, forward strand.
CGCTCCATGTCGTGGACGCCGGACGGCGTGGGCTCGGTCACGACCAGGGCCAGGTCCGTGCCGGAAAGCGAGGCGATGACGGGACAGCCGATGCCCGGCGACCCGTCCATGATCAGAAGAGATCGGCCTTCGCGCTCACCGATCTCCCGGGCTCTCTTTTTGACCTCCGTGACGAGCTTCCCGGAGTTCTCTTGGGCGATGCCCAGCCTGGCGTGGACGAACGGGCCGAACCGGGTCGCGGAGACGAACCACTCGCCCGAGACGCAGGGCTCCATCTCGATGGCGGACGGGTCGCAGACATGGAAGCAGAGGCCGCACCCCTCGCAGGCCAGGGGATCGACACGGGCTTTCCCGCTCCTGTCCTCGGAGATGGCGTCGAAGCGGCACACCGGCAGGCATCGTCCGCAGGCCGTGCAGCTCCGCCCGTCGACGCGGGCCTTCTTCCCGGCGGTGAACGCGTGCCTCTCCCGGACCTCGGGGTGGAGGAGAAGATGGAGGTTCGAGGCGTCCACGTCGACGTCGGCCAGAACGGCGCCCGCGGCCAGCGCGGCGAACGAAGCCGAGACGACCGTCTTGCCCGTCCCTCCCTTGCCGCTGATGACGACGAGCTGTTTCATGCGACGGCCGTCCTCATCGTCTCGAACAGGCCGAGGAACCTTCCCTTCCAGGCCGGGTCGAGATCGAGCAGGGTCTCCCCTCTGGAGTAGGCTTCGGCGATCTTCCTGTCGAAGGGGATGGTCATCAGGACGGGGATCTTCTCTTCATCGCAGAACGCCCTGATCCGGGCGTCTCCCTCTCCCCCGTCCGCCCGGTTGATAAGGACCCCCCTCGGGAGGCCCAGCGCCTTGGCGGCGCCCGCGGCCAGCTCGAGGTCGTGGAGGCCGAACGGGGTCGGCTCGGTGACGAGGAGGCAGAAATCGCTGGAACGCATCGCTTCGACGACCGGGCAGCTCGTCCCCGGGGGCGCGTCGACGATCACCGTCCGGACGGCGTCCCGCCTCCGCTTCAGGGCCCTGATCACCGGCGGCGACATGGCCTGCCCGACGTCCAGGCGGCCCTGCAGGAATTCGACCGGGCCGGCGCTCCCGGACTCGAGGACGCCGATCCTCTTGGGGACTTCCCGGATGGCCTTCCTGGGACAGAGGAGCGCGCAGGCCCCGCAGCCGTGACAGAGCTCGCTGAAAACGAGAACGGCCCCTTTGACCACGGCCAGAGCGTTGAAAGCGCAGACGCGGGCGCAGGTCCCGCAATAATCGCACAGGCCCTCGTCGATCTCCGGCACGAGGGTCGAGACCTCTTCGGTCGACTCGATCCGGGGCTTCAGGAAGAAATGGGCGTTCGGCTCCTCGACGTCGCAGTCCAGGAACTGGACGGGCCGGGTCTCTCCGAGAGCGAGGGCCAGGTTGACGGCGACGGTCGTCTTGCCGGTACCGCCCTTGCCCGAAGCGATCGAGATGGTCAGGGCCGCGGACATCTCAGTTGTAGGCCTCCATGACGGACCGGTCCTCGTCCATCAGGTCGCCGGCGAGCTCCTTCATGTTCATGTCGTCCCAGAAGGGCAGCCGGCGATGGGCCTCGAGGTACTTGAGGGGGATGGGATGGGTGCCGACGACCACGGGCAAGCCGTAGCGCGACTCGATGAAGTCCTTGAACTGGCGGATGTAGGGACAGGGCGGATAGCCGACGACGAGACCGGTGGCCAGGTGGATGACCTCGGCGCCGTTCTTCTTCATCTCCTCGGGGACGTACTCGATGTTGCCCCCGGGGCAGCCGCCGCAGTACGAGAAACCGACGACCTCGACGGGCTCCTCCTTGGGATAGCGGGCGAACGCGCCGACGCGCTCCCGGACCGACCTGAAGCATTTCCCGCCGCCGCAGGCCTGGTAGCGGCCGCAGATGACGATGCCGATCTTCTTCATGAGCTCCTCCTGGCTTTCCGGTCAGGATACCCCGCCGGCGACAACCTTGTCGACGATGGCGGCGAAGGCCCGGGCGGCCTCGGAGTCCGCGGAGCCCCCGGCGAAGGGAAGCCCGGCGTCGCCCGAGGAGACGATCCGCGGATCGAAGGGGATCCGGCCCAGGAAGGGAACGCCCATCTCGGCGGCCGCCCGCTCCCCGCCTCCCGTCTTGAAAAGATCGACCCGCTCCCCGCAATGGGGGCAGACGAAGCCGCTCATGTTCTCGACGATGCCGAGGACCTTGAGGTCGAGCCGCTGGGCGAAGACCACGGCCTTCCTCGAATCGAGGACGGACACCTCCTGGGGCGTCGTGACGACGACGGCGCCGGTCGCGGGAACGAGCTGGGCCACCGACAGCGGTTCGTCTCCCGTGCCCGGCGGGGAGTCGATGATCAGCCAATCCAGGTCGCCCCATTCGACGTCGCCGAGGAACTGCTCGATGACCTTCATTTTCATGGGGCCGCGCCAGATGACGGGGCTGTCGGGACCGGACGTGAGGAAGGACATCGAGACGAGGCTCAGCTTGTCCCGCACCCGGACGGGGCGGATGCCGTCGGCGGTCCCCTCGAGCTTGCGGCCCTCGACGCCGAACATCTTGGCCAGGTTCGGCCCGTGGATGTCGACGTCCAGGGCCCCGACCTCGAAACCCCTGTCGGCCAGCGACGAGGCCAGGTTCGCGGCGACGGTGCTCTTGCCGACGCCGCCCTTGCCGCTGAAGACGAGAAGGCGGTTCTTGATCCGGGCCAGCCGCTCCCCGATCTTCCTATCCTCTTCGCGGAGCGACAAGGCTCAGCTCTTCTTCAAGGCTTCGAGGGCCTCGCGAACGGTGCCGCGGTCCGCGGCGATGACCCTGATCCCGGCGGCCTCGAGGACCCGGGCGGCGTTCGGCCCGACCTGGCCCGTGAGCAGCGCGGCGGGCCGCTTGGCGGCGACGAGCTGGGCGGATTGGATCCCCGCCCCGTGGGCCGCCTCGGACTGCGTGTTCGCGACGGCCTCGAAGGCCCCCGTCGACGGGTCGACGAACAGGAAGTACGGGGCCCGGCCGAAGTGCGGGTCGAGCTCGGCGTCGAGGTCATTCCCCTTGGCCGAGACGCAGATAGGCCCGGGCCCGGGCGGGCCCGACGCCGGGCCGGCCGCCGTCGCTTCGTGCGCGCACGGCCCTTCGTGATGGTGACCGTGGTCGCAGAGGTCCCGCCCTCGCTCCAGCGTGCCCCGGAGGAAACGGTCGATGACGTCGTCGACGGGACCTGTGACCCCGATGATCGTTGCGATGCTCTTGTCGGCGAAGAGGCCCTGGGCCCGCGGGCCCATCCCCCCGGCGATGATCGTTTCGACGCCCATCTCGGCAAGATAGCCGGGCAGGAAGCCCGGCGAATGTCCCGGGTTCGGGATCTCCTGCCGTCCGACGACCTTCCCGTCCTGGACCTCGAAAAGGGTGTAGGACGGGCAACGCCCGAAATGGGCGGAGACGGCGCCGCCGTCCGTGGAGATCGCGATCCTCATTCCGGCGCGCCTTCCGACCCGGCCCCGCGGGCCTTCTTCAGGTGGTCCAGACGCTCCCGGAGCCTGGCGAGATCGGCCTCGAGGAACGCGGTCTCCTGGGCGAGGGCCGTTTCCTCGTCGACGGGCGGATAGGGATTGAAGCCCCAAGCCCCGGCGCACCGGAACCCGCGGCCCCGGCCCATGCCCATGCCCATGCCGCGGCCGGAGGCCCGGCCCAGCCCCAAGCCTCCGCCGAAACCCCTTCCGAGGCCAAACCCCGGAGCGGGATCGACCGCGCCCTTACGGGCGTACCCCGAACAATAGCCCAGACTCCGGCCCGTCCTCGGCCCGGCGCCCAACGGTCCTGTCCTATCGCCTGCTGGCATGATGATGTCTCCTTTCGTGAAACGCTTTCATGGCTTTTGACATTTTTCGCACACACCCAGGAATTCGATGTTGTGGTCCCGGATGGCGAATCCGTGTTTTTGTGTCAGGATCTCTTCCGTTTTCTTCACCAGCTCCAGCTCCTCGGCGACGAAATCGCTGTAGTTGACGATCGTCCCGCAGCGGGTGCAGATGAGATGGTGGTGATGGTCCTTCTTGTCGGGGCTCTTGAGCTCGTACCGTCCCTGGCCGTCGGCCGCGTTGACCTTCTGGACGATGCCCAGACGGTGGAGGAGCTCCATGGTGCGGTAGACGGTGGTCAACCCGAGTCCGGGGCAGGTCGCATAAAGCGCCGCGTAGATCTCCTTGACGCTCAAGTGTCCGGGCGTCCGGCTGAGGAGGTCCAGGATCGACTCCCTCGGGACCGTCCAACGCGACACGTTCTCACGGAACTGATGGCGCAGCTGTTGTCGTCTCGGCATCGGTCACTCCATCGTCCTGTTGATTATCATTTTCATTATAAATATAGTCCTCCGAAGAAGCCTTGTCAAGGGAAAATCAGCGCCCGGTTGTTTTTTTTTCGGGGCCCGCCGGAACGATCCCCCGGGCGAGGAAAACGAGGCGCTGGCGGCCGGAGCTCGCGTCCTCCTCGAACAGGACGACCTCGGGCGGGACCCAGAGGGCGCCGGCCGCGAGCGGGGCGGAAGCGGCGTGCCGGCCCGCGCTCCTGGCCGTCGCCAGGTCGAGGGCCGAAAAGCCCGGGGCCGCCGACGAGACGATAACGAACGCGCCGGACGGGCAGGGCTCGTAGAGGATCCTCGACGCGACAGCCTCCCAAGACAAGATGGAACCGCCCCGGGACGACAGGATGTAAACGACGCTGTTCGAGGCCGCGACGGCGAGCCTGCTCCCGCGGCGGACGGGAGCGTGGACGGGAGAGCCCTGGAGGCGCCGGGACCATTTCTTTTTTCCCGTCGCGCCGTCCAGACTGTAGAACAGGCGTTCGTCGGTGCCGAAGAAGACCCGCCGTCCGTCGGCGCAAGGGTCGGAGGCGATGCCGCCCCGCGCGGCGAACGTCCAGACCTCGCGGCCCGTGAGATCGAAGGCGTGGAGCCGCCCGTCGGCGCAGCCGAAGAGGACGTTCGCGCCGTCGAACACGGGCCCGGCGGTGACCGCGGAGCCGGTGCGCCGCTCCCAAAGCGTTTCGCCCCCGCCCGTCAGGTCCAGGGCCATGACGACCCCGTCCGCCGTGCCGAGGAAGAGCCGTCCCTCCGCCTCCCGGACGGGCGTCGTCACGGGCCCGGCGACGCTCCTCTTGAGGAGGAGCGATCCCCGGAGATCGAGGGCGTAGACCGTGTCCGCTTCGTCGCGGAGGAGGACGCACGACTGGCCGAGCTCGGGGCCCGCCGCGAGCGCCCGGTCGGCCTTGAACCGCCAGAGGACGCTCCGGGCCGGCGCGACGGCGGCCGTGAGAAAGCCTTCGCCCGTGGCGAAGTAGACGACGGCGCCCCGGGCCCGGGGCTGCCCGACGACGGCGCCTTCGATCTCGAGCGTCCCCGCTTCCGCCAGCGGGAAGCCCAGGGGGAACGGGTCGACGAGCGGCCTTTTCGCAGGAGCGGCGCACGAGCTCAAGGCAGCCATGAATACGGCCAAGATCCTGAGCGCTTTGCGTTCATCCATTATTCGGGGCCATTATACAACAAGGCGCAGGCGAGCGACGACGATACCCCCGAGGCCCCTTTTGCGCTGAGCGCCGCAAACTGGTATCATCTCCGGTTGAGAGCCGGGCATGGTCAACTACATCCTGCTTTACAAGATCCGACGGGTCGTCAAGAGGATCCTCAAGGACAAGATCGCCGACGACGAGATCGCCACGACCCCGAAGTCCTGCATCGGCTGCCTGGCCGACGACATCAGCTGGGAGATCTACTACCTGCTCAAGGACAAAGAGGACAAGAGCGGGCCGCCTCCCGCCGGGGGCTGACGCCTAGGGCTTGTCCCCGCCCTCCCCCTCCCCCGGCTTGCCCGCGCCCTTCCCGGCCCGGATGCGGGCCTTCAGGCCCTCCCACCATTCGATCCGCTTGCGGATCTCCTTCTCGAAGCCGAGGGGGCCCGGCTCGTAGAACCTGATGTTTCGAAGCCGCTCGGGCATGGTCTCCATGTCGGTCGTCGCCTGGGCGCTGTCGTGGGCGTACTGGTAATCCTTGCCGTAGCCGACCTCTTTCATCAGCGAGGTCACGGCGTTGCGGATGGCGAGGGGCACCGGCTCGTGCGGGCTGCGCTCGATCTCCCTCTGGACGGCGCCGTAGGCCGCGTAGATCCGGTTGCTCTTGGGCGCGGCGGCGAGGTAGACCACGGCCTCGGCCAAGGCTAGCTCCCCTTCGGGCGAGCCCAGGAAATCGTAGGCGTCCTTGGCCTGGAGGGTCAGGGCCAGCGCCTGGGGGTCGGCCAGGCCGACGTCCTCGGAGGCGAAGCGGACGATGCGCCGGGCGATGTAGAGGGGGTCCTCGCCCGAGGCCAGCATCCGGGCGAGCCAGTAGAGGGAGGCGTCGACGTCGCTATTGCGCAGGCTCTTGTGGAGGGCCGAGATCAGGTTGAAGTGCTCCTCGCCGGACTTGTCGTAGAAGAGCGTCCGCCTCTGCAGGGCCTCCTGGACGTTCTCCCCGGTGATCGTCCCCGTCCGGGCCAGCCCGGCCGCGATCTCGAGCGTATTGAGGGCCCGGCGGGCGTCGCCGTTGGCGAAGTCGATGAGCATGTCCAGGCCGCCCGGGTCGATGGCCAGGCCGGACGCGCCGAGGCCGCGCTCCCCGTCCTCGAGGGCGTCGCGGACGATGCGCGAGAGGGCCTCGCGGTCGAGCTCCTTCAGGACGAGAACGCGGGTCCGGGAGAGGAGCGGGGCGATGACCTCGAAGGACGGGTTCTCCGTCGTCGAGCCGAAGAGGATGATGTCGCCCTTCTCGACGTAGGGCAGGAAGGCGGCCTGCTGGGCCTTGTTGAAGCGGTGGATCTCGTCGATGAACAGGATCATGGGCTTGCCGAAGAGCTTGCGCTGCTGCTCGGCCCGGGCCATGAACTCCTTGACCTCCTTGATCCCGGAGAGCACGGCGCTGAAGAACTCGCAGGGCAGGTCGAAGTGGCGGGCCAGCATGGAGCCGAGCGTCGTCTTGCCCGAGCCCGGCGGGCCCCAGAAGATGATGGAGACGAGCCGGTTCGAGTCGATGAGCTCGGACAGCAGCCGGCCCCGGCCGAGGATGTGGTCCTGACCGTAGACGCGGTCGAAGGTCCGGGGCCTCATCCGCTCGGCGAGCGGCGTGTGCGCCCCGGCCCCGCCTGTTTCCCGGTCCTTCCTCTTCGCGTTCATGGGCGGCGCCGTCCCCGGATTATAGCACATCCGGGCCCGCCGCGGCGCCGGGCCGAGCCTTGACCGGGCCCCTGGAAAATGCTACTTTGGCCTTCCGATGCCCGAAAAAAGAAGCGCCGCGCGACCGAAGCCCTTCCAGGACGGAAAGCCGGGGGCCAAGCTCGTCTACAAGCTCGACGAGGTCAGCCGGATGACGGGCGTCGACACGGCCACGCTGGCCGCGTGGGAAGAGGAGTTCCCCTTCCTCAGCGCCGGCCTGACGGGCGGCGGCGAGAAGTTCTTCCGCCAGCAGGACGTGGCCATCGTCGCCCGGATCAGCGACCTGATGGCGGCCAGGACCCTGACCATGGCCGGGATCAAGAGGCGGATCGAGGACGAGTTCGGCCTGGTCCGCACCAACCCCGTCCATCCGGAGAGGCTTCGCAAGGCCCTCAACAACGTCCGCGACGAGCTCCAGGACATCGTCTCCTCGCTCGAGGGCGGACGGAAAAAAAAGTCTTAAAATCCCCCGTTTCTGCTATAATAAGGGGCCCCGGTCCGGGACGTGGCGCAGCCTGGTAGCGCACATGCTTGGGGTGCATGGGGTCGGCGGTTCGAATCCGCCCGTCCCGACCATTTCTCTAACCTTATCCTGAAAGACCGCGGCCCGGTCAATGGCCCGGCGCGGGTCCGGCGGCGGACGGCGCGGGCGGAGGGTCCCCATGACCGACATGCGCAAGGACAAGAGCATGGAAAGCCCGAAGGCGCGGGCCGCGACGCGCTCCAAGACGCGTCCCGTCATCCTCCTGACCAACGACGACGGTTTCTACCGCGAGACGATCCAGATCCTCTTCCGCAGGCTCCGGACGCTCGGGCGGATGTACATCGTCGCGCCCGACCGGGAGAAGAGCGCCTGTTCCCTGGCCGTCACGCTGCGCCGGCCGCTGCGCATCCACGAAGCCAAGCCGCGCGTCTGGGCGGTCGAGGGCACGCCCGTCGACTGCATCTATTTCGCGCTGCAGAAGCTCCTCCCGCGGCGGCCCGACCTCATCATCTCCGGCATGAACCCGGGGCCGAACCTCGGCCAGCAGGACATCCAATACTCGGGGACGGTCGCCGGGGCCATCCAGGGGACCTTTCACGGCATTCCGTCGATCGCCGTGTCGCTGCTCGCGGACCCGGAGGGGCGATTGGACCTGGGGTACGCCGCCGGGGTCGTCCGGACGATCGCCGCCAGGGTCCTGGAGGCGGGGCTGCCCCCGGGGACCGCGCTCAACGTCAACATCCCGCCGCCGCCGGTCAGGGGCGTCAGGATCACGCGCCTGGGCTGGAAGTTCTACGACCCGGAGATCATCGAGAAGACCGATCCGCGGAACTCGTCCTACTACTGGATCGGGACGGGGACGCCGCGGCGGGTGGGCGACGAGGGCACGGACGTCATGGCCGCCCACGCGGGCTTCATCTCGCTGACGCCGCTGCACACCGACATGACCGCCCTGGCCGCCGTGGGCGCGCCGAAGCTGCGGCGGCTGGCTGCGGCGCTCGCGCCGAAAGCCTGACCGGCCGTCAGCAGCCCGGGGGGGGCGCGGCCGCTTTTCGCTTCCTATGCCGCAGGTACTCGACCGCGATGGGCACGGTCGAGACGAGGATGATGACCAGGATGGCGATCGAGAAATTGTTCTTGACCAGGGGGATGTTGCCGAAGAAGTAGCCGACCCCGACGAGCAGGACGACCCAGCCGACCCCGCCGAAGACGTTGAAGGCGAGGAAGCGGCCGTAGGACATCCGGCCTATGCCGGCGACGAAGGGCGCGAAGGTCCGGATGATGGGGACGAAGCGGGCGATGATGATGGTCTTGCCGCCGTGTTTCTCGTAAAAGGCGTGGGTCCGGTCGAGATACTCCTTCTTGAAGAAACGGGAATCCTCGCGGCAGAAGACCTTCGGGCCGACGCGGTGACCGATCCAGTAGTTGACCGTGTCGCCGAGAACGGCGGCCGCGGAGAGGGCCAGGACGAGCCAGCCGACCTTGAACGACCCCAGCGCGGCGAACGTCCCGGCGGCGAAGAGCAGGGAGTCGCCGGGCAGGAAGGGCATGACGACGAAGCCCGTCTCGACGAAGATGACCAAAAAGAGGATGGCGTAGGTCCAGAGGCCGAACTGCTGGATGACGGCGCTCAGGTGCCTATCCAGATGCAGGACGAAGTCCAGGACCTTCCCGAAGATCTCCATGGGCCACCTACTATACCCGGGCTCTGCCCCCGAATCAATCCGCAGGCCCGGAATTCGCTGTTTTTGCCCCCGAAACGATCGATTTTCGCGTGTTCGCAAGCTGAAGGCCGCCGGCAGGATTAACTTATCTCGCACATATCACATGACTTGCTGAGGTCCGACCCCACTTGAAATATGATAAAATAGATCCATGGACCGGGCGGGAAGGAAACTGGAGCTGGTCGAAAGGGCGCTCGAGCGTCTCGAGCCGCTCGAGGCGGCCTGTACGCTCTGCCCGCGCGAGTGCCGCGTGGACAGGACGAAGGGCGCGGAGGGCGTCTGCCGGACGGGCCGGCTGGCCTCGGTCTCGCACGCCCTGCTCCACTTCGGCGAGGAGCCGGTGATCAGCGGCCGGTCCGGGTCCGGGACCGTCTTCTTCTCGGGCTGCAACCTCAAGTGCCTGTTCTGCCAGAACTACCAGCTCAGCTGGCAGCTCGAGGGCGACCCGGCGACCGACGCAGGGCTCGCGGCGATGATGCTCGACCTCCAGGCCGGGGGCGCGCACAACATCAACCTCGTTTCCCCGGGCCACGTCGTCCTGCCCGTCCTCAGGGCCCTGCGCGTGGCCCTGGCCCGGGGCCTCGACCTCCCGCTCGTCTGGAACTCCAACGGCTACGACAGCCTCGAGGTCGTCGGCGCCCTCGAAGGGATCGTCGACGTCTACCTGCCCGACCTGAAATACCGCTCCCCGGCCGTCTCGAAGAGATACTCGGCCGCGGCGGACTACTTCGCCCGGGCTTCCGAGGCCGTGCGGGAGATGTCCCTCCAGCAGCCGTCCCTCGACCTCGGGCCGGACGGGACGGCCCGCCGGGGGCTCGTCGTCCGCCACCTCGTCCTCCCGGGAGCGGTCGAGGACACGCTGGCGGTCCTGGAATGGATCGGGGCGAACCTCTCCCCCTTCATCGGGTTGAGCCTGATGAGCCAGTACCACCCGTGCTTCCGGGCGCCCGAGGAGATCCAAAGGGGGGTCACGGTGGAGGAATACCGGAAGGCCGCGGACGCAGCGCTCGCCCTCGGCCTCGACCGCCTGTTCCTGCAGCCGGAGCCGTTCCGGGCCGACGAACACCTCGTCCCCGACTTCCGGAAGGCCAGGCCGTTCCGCTGGAAATGAGCCGGCGCCCTAGGGCGCCCCGGGCGTGAAGGCTCTCGGCCGCGGCAGGCGCGATTCCGCGACGCCCAGGGCGGCCGCGATCTCCCGGATCTTGTCGTGGACCGTCCGGACCCCGGCCGGCCCCATGCGGAGGAGCTGTTTCTGGGCCGGGCTGAGCGCCTCGAGCCCCGGGTCGGTCATCGCGTAGCTCAGGACCTTCTGTTCCAGCCCGACGGGGCCTTCGACGACGGGCGTCCCGAGCAGCTCGGCCATGGCCCGGACGAGGGTGTCGTCGAAATTCACGCCGGGATACCCGAGCTCCGTGTAGGCCTCTTGGAGGAGGGGCTTGACCGCCCGGTAGAGCCGGGCGGCCGCCGCCGCGTCCAGGGAGAGGGCCGCCGCCCGGAGGACGTCGTAGCGGGCGTAGGAGGCCGAGTCGACGGTCGTCCCCTGCTTCGTCCGGACGACGCGGAAGTCCCCGTTTGGGGCGAAGAAGTCGATGTGCGGCTTCGGGCTCATCCCGTTGGCCACGTTGTCGACCGACACGACGAACTTCCGGAGGAGGTCCTTGGTCAGGAGCCACCTGGCGAAGTCGGGGTTGGCCGACAGGGCCGCGGCGAACTCGCGGACGGCCGGGTCGCTCGCCGCGAGGCCGACCGCCGGGAACGCCAGCGGCTCGCCGGCCGGGCCGCCGGGCGGTATCTCTTCGGCCGCCGGAGAGACGGCCTCGGAGCCGAAAGGCGCCGGCACGGGCGCCTCGGGCTTCTTCATGAAGAGGAAGTAATAGAGAGCCGCGACGACGGCCAGGAGGCCGAGGACGGCCGCGGCGAGGCCCCAGATCTTCCGAGGCTCTTCCCGGACCTCGTCCTTCGGCTCCTCGTTCTCTTCGTCCCGAAAACGCAGGTCGTCCATGGTCATTGTCCTTTCGCCGGCCGGGCCGCGCCGGGGCCATCCCCGGCCGAGATGATGTCGATCCGTCCGTCGGAGGCCCGCAGGATGATGTTCGGACCGCCCTGGCCGATCCAACCCTTGACGGTCGGGAGCGGAAGCCGGACGCCCAGGTCGAAATCGCTCCGGACGCCGCGGGAGGCGTCCGCCTCGACGATGGCCCCCGTCCCCCGTTCGAGGCGGAGGACGATGTCGCCCTTGCGGCTCAGGATCGTGACCGTGTCGGCGTCGCGCGGGCGGAGGACCTCGACGTCCGCGCGCCCCGTCCCCACGGAAACGTTGACCGGTCCCGAGAAGTCCGTCACCGTGAGGTCACCCTTGTCGACCGACGCCTCGAGCCGCCCGCGGACGCCGGAGACGGTGAGGTCGCCCTCGCTGATGCGGATCCCGGCCAGGTCGACGAAGACCGGGACACGGACCTTGAAGCTCGCTTCGGGAGGGGCGCCCGCGCCTTCGTAGGTGCGCGTCCGGATCAGCACGCCGGCGTCGGTCTCCCGGATCTCGACCTCGGGAGCGCGGGCCGCGGCCGTGACGGCCACCTCGACGGTCTCCCGCTCCCAACCGGCGATCTCGACGTCGCCGTAGTCGTTCTCCAAAGTCAGGGCGCCTCCCGGCCGCAGGCGCACCGTCTTGAAGAGGCCCGGCACCGCCGCGGCGCCGGCGACCGTATCCGCGACCGCGTCCCCGCCCGTGGCGGGGTCCGGGATGGACCGCCAGCCCGGCTTGTCCCCCGCGTCCGGGAGTAGCAGGCAGGCCGAAGCGAGCGCCGCCGCCGCGACCGCCGCCGCGAGTTTCGGGAATGTCGAGCTCATCGTCCGGTCCTCCCTTCGATCGAAGCGGCCCTATTATACCGCAAAACCTAGCCGAAGCGTCCGGTGATGTAATCCTCCGTCCGGGGGTCCCGCGGGTTGGTGAAGATCCGCCGGGTCTCTCCGATCTCGACCAGCTCGCCGAGCAGGAAATAGCCCGTGACGTCCGAGACGCGGGCCGCCTGCTGCATGTTGTGGGTCACGATGACGATGGTGTAGCGCTTCTTGAGCTCGGCCATGAGGTCCTCGATGTTGGCCGTCGCCGCCAAGTCGAGGGCCGAGCAGGGCTCGTCCATGAGCAGGATCTCCGGCTCGACGGCGATCAGTCGGGCGATGACCAGCCGCTGCTGCTGCTCCCCCGACAGCCCGAGCGCGTTGGCGTCGAGGCGGTCCTTGAGCTCGTCCCAGAGGTGGACGGCTTCGAGGCTGCGGGCGAGCTTCTCCTCGAGGACCCTCTTGTCCCGGACGCCGTGGACCCGGAGGCCGAAGACGACGTTGTCGAAGACGCTCAGGGGGAAGGGGTTGGGCCTCTGGAAGACCATCCCCACCTTCTTGCGCAGGCTCAGCAGGTCCGTGCCGGGGGCGTAGATGTCCTCGCCGTCGATGAGGACCCGGCCCGTGACCCGGACGCCGTCGATGAGGTCGGCCATCCGGTTGAGCGACCGGAGGAACGTCGTCTTGCCGCAGCCGGAGGGGCCGATGAGCGCCGTGATCAGGTTCCTCCCGATGTCCAGGCCGATGCCCTTGAGGGCCTGGAACGACCCGTAAAAGAAGTCGAGGTCGCGGACTTCGATGATGGTCCCGGGCATCTATCCGAACCTCCCGCGGAGGTAGTCGTCGGTCCGCCGGTCCGCCGGGGCGGTGAAGATCCCCGCCGTCGGCCCGACCTCGACGAGCTCGCCGTTGAGGAAGAAGGCCGTCCGGTCGGCGACCCGCGCGGCCTGCTTGGTGTTGTTGGTGACAAGGACGATCGTGTAGTCCTTCTTGAGCTTGCGCAGGGAGTCCTCGATCTTCATGGTCGAGATGGGGTCGAGCCCGGAGGTCGGCTCGTCCAGGAGGATGAACTCCGGCTTGACGGCCAGGACCCGGGCCACGCAGAGCCGCTGCTGCTGGCCTCCGGAGAGCTTCAGGCCGCTCGTCTCGAGCCGGTCCTTGACCTCGTCCCACAGGCCGCCCTTCTCCAGGCTGTCCCGGACGATCGCCGCGAGCGCGCCCCGGCTGCGGACGCCGGCCATCCGGGCCCCGAAGGCGACGTTCTCGAAGATCGAGCGGGGCAGGGGGACGGGCGTGGCGAAGACCATCCCGAGCTTCCGCCGCAGCTCGACGACGTCGACGTCGGGATCGTAGATGTCGCGGCCGTCGATCCGGATCGTGCCCTCGTGGCGCGAGCCGCGGACGAGGTCGTTGAGCCTGTTGAGGGCGCAGAGGAAGGTCGACTTGCCGCTGCGGGCCGGTCCGATGATGCCCAGGATCTCGTTGCGGCGGACGTCGAGGTCGAGGCCGCGGAGCTTGCGGACGTCGCCGAAGGACTGGCCGAAGCCCCGGACCTCGATGGCGATGCCGTTGGTCATGGCTTCCGAGCCCGCCTCCTTCACGAGTACTTCCTGATGAACCGGTTCATCAGGTAATAGGTCAGGATGTTGATGCCCAGGATGGCGATGACCAGGATGGCCGCCGTGCCGTAGGCGTTGGGCATGGAGATGCCCTCCCGGGCCAGGATGTAGAAGTGGACGGACATCGTCCGCGACGAGGAGAAGAGCGAGGTCGGCAGCCGCAGGGCGCTGCCGGCGGTGAAGATGACGGCCGCCGTCTC
>CAZFBC010000032.1:0-16101 GCA_964517245.1 uncultured Eubacteriales bacterium
TCATCCCCCCGGCGATGAAGCGGGCCCGCTTGGGATCGCCCTCGGGGTCGGCCGACCCGATCTCCTCGAGGACCGTGTTCGCCTCCGAGAGCGTCGAGATGTGGGTCTGCTCGAAGTAGCCCGGGGCGACCGACTGGGGTTCGTCGATGGTCCCGGACTGCGGGGTCAGCTCCCCGGCGAGCAGGCGCAGCAGGGTCGTCTTGCCCCGCCCGTTCCGGCCGATGACGAAGACCCGGTCCCTGGCCCCGACGCTGATCGAGAAGCGGCGGATGAGGGGCCGGTCGGGGTCGTAGCCGAAGGAGAGGTCGCGCACGTCCATGGCGTACTTGTGGTAGGACGGCTTCTCGGCGAAGGCGAACTCCAGCGTCTTGATCGACTCGAGCTTGTCCCGCTTCTCCATCTTCTCGAGCGACTTGACCCGCGACTGGACCAGGCCGCCCAGCCGGGCCTTGGCCCGGAAGCGGGTGATGAACAGGTCCATCTCCTTCCTTTTCCGCTCGTCGTTGATCCGGGTCTTCTCGTAGACCTCCTCCTCGGCCGCGATCTGCTCGTAGTACTTGCCCGTGTCGCCCTCGACCTTGCGGACCCTGCGCCGGTGGATGCCGAGGACGTGGGTGACGACGTTGTCCATGAAGCTGCGGTCGTGGGTGATGAGGAGGAGCTCGCCCGGCCAGGCCGACAGGAACCGCTCCAGCCAGCGGATGGAGGTGATGTCGAGGTAGTTGCTCGGCTCGTCGAGGAGGAGCATCTGGTAGTCGCCGACCAGGACCTTGGCCAGGTTGAGCCGGACCTGGTACCCGCCCGAGAGCTCCGCAGGCCTCTTCTCCAGGTCGGCCGCCTCGAAGCCGAGGCCGCCGAGGACCTTCTCGACCCGCCAGACCTCGTTGTGCGCGTCGTGGGGCAGGGCCTTCGCCGCCTCGGCCAGGACGGTCGCCTCCGTGAACCGCGGCCTCTGCTCGACGTAGCCGATGCGGTACTTCCGGGGCCTGGTGACCGTCCCCGCGTCGGGCTCCTCCTCGCCGGCGATCATCCGGAAGAGGGTCGTCTTGCCGTGGCCGTTGCGGCCCACGACGCCGACGCGCTCCCGGCGGTTGACCTTGAAGCTGACGGCGTCGAAGAGGCCCTGCTTGCCGAAGCTCTTCGAGAGGTTGTCGACGACGATCATAGGGATGTGCCTGTCTGTTCGCGAACGGATATTATAGCAGACCGGCCCCGGGCCGGCCGCCTACTTCGCCGCTTCGCCCGTCACGGCCCTGGTCTTGTGGGCCCCCTTGGTCACGTGGACCCGGTAGCCGTCCTCTCCGGGGAGCCAGATCTCGGCGAGCACGTAGACGGTGACGTACTCCGTGTACGAGGGCGCAAAGTCCCCGACCTCGTCGAAGACGAGCCGGGGCCCGTCCGTCGGCGGCTCCGGCCTGGGGATCCTTTCGATCACCGCGACCGGGATCTCCTTGCCGGTCGAGGCCTGCCGCAAGACGAGCCCGCCCTCGGCCGTCCGGGCCACGGCGTATTCTCCGGCGGCCAGGCTTTTGCCGGCCGCCTTGATCGGGAACGGGACCTTGAACGTGGCCTGGTCGGAGGCCGTGGCGGCGCCCGCCAGGAAGAACAGGGCCAGGGCCCCGACCGTTGCCGTCGCGCTGCGCTTCATCTCGCTCCTCCTTACACGGTGACGTCGGCCGGGTACGCCGGCACCGGCTCCGGC
This sequence comes from uncultured Eubacteriales bacterium, assembly GCA_964517245.1. Taxonomy (GTDB): domain Bacteria; phylum Acidobacteriota; class Aminicenantia; order Aminicenantales; family Saccharicenantaceae; genus RBG-16-66-30. The sequence continues at coordinate 1,703 of CAZFBC010000032.1, forward strand.
GCCTCGGGCACGCCTTCCCTGGCCGCCTCGGTCATGGCCTCGACGAAGGTGTCGATCTCCTCGAGCGTCGTGTAGACGTTCGGGGAGATGCGGAGGGCCTGGTAGTCGAAGACCGAGTTCGGCGGCGCCCCTCCGACGAGCGGCACGGCGACGATCCGGTAGTTCTTCCTCAGGAATCCGGCCAGGGCCCGGACGTCGACGCCCTCGATGGTGACGGCCATGACCCCCCAGGCCTGGGCCGGCTCGCTCGTGTCCGTCAGGACCTTGACGCCGGGGACGCCCTTCAAGGCGTTGACCCAGCGCAGGTTGAGATAGCGCAGCCGGGCCGCCTTCCTGTCGGCCCCGACGGCCTGGTGGAAGGCCAGGGACTCGCCGAGGGCCGCCCGGATGGCCCAGGGGTGGGTCCCGATGGACTCGAACTTGCGGATGTCTCCGTCCTGCTGCTCCGGGGCGGCCTGGAGCGGCCAGAACCGCGGGATCATCTCCCTGCGGACGTAGAGACAGCCGTTGCCGAGGGGCGCCAGCAGCCACTTGTGCAGGCTGACGCCGTAGGCGTCGCACTCGTGGTCGCGCAGCTTGCACGGGAAGTGGCCCAGGGCGTGGGCGCCGTCGACGATGGTGACGATGCCCCTCGAGCGGGCCAGCCGGGACAGCCGCCGGACCGGGAAGAGCTGGGCCGTGAGGTTGGTGATGTGGGTGAAGTGGAAGACCTTGGTCCGGGGCGTGATGGCCTTCTCGAACATGTCGTAGAGGAAATCCTGGGTCGCCGGCACCGGGAACTGGAGCCGGGTCACCTTGATGCCCTCGCGCCGCATCCGCTGGTCCCAGGTCGTCAGCATGCGGGGATAGTCCTGCTCGGTCGTGACGACCTCGTCGCCGGGCTCGAGGTCGATGCCGTTCTGGACGATCTGCAGGGCCTCGCTGGCCCCCCGGGTCAGGGCCATCTCGTCGACGTCGCAGCCGAACTCGTTGGCCATTCTCCGGCGCAGGGTCTCGCTGTTCCCGGCGACCATGCCCTGGTAGTGGACCGGGAGCATGTTGATCATCTCCATGTAGCGGAAGACCGAATCCAGCGCGACCCGCGGCATGGGACAGGTGAAGCCGTTGTTGAGATTGATGAGCGAGCGGTCCAGGTTGAAGGCCAGCTGGACCTCGCGCCAGTAGAACTCGTCCGCGGCCACGGCCTCGGGGGTCATGTGGGCGACCGACTGGCCCGCGGCCTCGACCCGGGCCGTGCGCTGGGGGTCGAAGGCCAGGGCGGCCGTCCCGAAAATCCCGGCGCTGCGCAGGAACGATCTCCGGCTCCACGATGTCGACGGCATGTCACTCCTCCAGTTACACGGGCTCATGTCCTCAAGCGCGGACATCGGGGAGATTGTAATGCAGGTCCGGAAACGAAAGCAAGGACATCCCCCCTTGACAATCCGAAACGGCGCGGGTTATGTTACGCTCACGAATCAGGGTATTCCTGCCCATAGACGGACACCGGGAGGCATCGAGCGTGAAGCGCGGGCGGACGGTCTTCCCCCTTGTTATCGCGCTGGCGCTCCTCGCCCTGACAGCCCTCGCGGCGACGGCGGCGGCCGACAACGGCGCGATCAAGGGCAAGGTGGTCGACGGCGACGGGAAGCCCGTCGCGGGGGTCAAGATCACCCTCGTCGACCCGGCCCGCGGGGTGACCTACGTCACCAGGACCGACCGCAAGGGGAACTACTTCCTGATGGGCATCTCCCCGGCCGAATACAGGCTGAAGCTGGAGAAGCCCGGCTTCCAGCCGCTCGAGGGCCGGGTCTCGATCGCGCCCGGCCCGAACAGCGTCTTCGACGCCGTGCTCGCGCCCGAGGCGGCGCAGGCCGCCAAGCCGGAATGGGGCGAGGCCAACGTCAGAGCCAACGAGCTCTACTCCCAAGGCCGCTACGAGGAGGCGGCGGCCGCCTACCGGGAGATCCTGGCCGCCGATCCGGGCCTCTCGGTCATCCACTTCAACCTCGGCAACTGCGCCTTCAATCTCGAGCGCTACGGCGAAGCCGTCGCGTCCTTCCGCGAGGCCGTCCGGCTCAAGCCGGACTTCTTCGACGCCTACGTCAACCTGGCCAACGCCTACGGCAAGATGAAGGCCTTCGGCGAGGCCATCCCCGTCTTCGAGGAGGCCGTCCGCGCCCATCCTGGGAGCGCACGCCTGCTCTCGTCGCTCGGCCTGCTCTACCTCAACGCCGGGCAGGGGGACAAGGCGGTCGAGAGCCTGGAAAAAGCGACCGCCCTCGACCCCGGCGAGCCGTTCGGCTTCTACTCGCTCGGCATCGCGTACACCCAGACCGCCGCCTACGCCAAGGCGGTATCCGCCTACGAACGCTACATCGCGCTCATCCAGGACGCCCCCGAGATCGACCGGATCAAGGGCCTCATCGCCCAGCTGAAAGCCCTGGACAAGAACTGACGAGGGAGGGAACCTTGAAGAGAATCACCGTCATCGTCGTCGCGATCCTCCTGATCGGCGCGGCGACCGCCGCCCGCGCCCAGCAGGCCTCGTCCAACCTCGAAGGGGCCGTCAAGGACGCCCAGGGCGATCCTCTCCCGGGCGTCGAGGTCACGACCAGGGACACCCGCACGGGCATCACCCGGTCCGCCGTCGCCGGCGAGCTCGGCCGCTACCGGTTCTCGGCGCTGCCGCCGTCGGTCTACGACGTCACCTTCAAGCTGGCGGGCTTCAAGACCAGGACCCTGACCGGGCTGGAGCTGCTCGTCAACGAGACCAAGACCCTCAACGCCGCCATGGAGCAGGCCGCCATCGAGGAGGAGGTCACGGTCACGGCCGAGGTGCCGCTCGTCGAGTCCACCAAGGCCGAGGTCTCGACCGTCGTCACGGCCAGGGAGGTCGACAGCCTGCCGCTCCTGACCCGGCAGTTCGCCAACCTCGCCCTGCTGGCCCCGGGGACGACGGAGATGGGCTCCTACGACCCGACCAAGAACGCCATGTCGCACTTCAGCGTCGGCGGGTTCGCCGGCCGGGCGGTCTACTACTCGGTCGACGGCGCCGACAGCAAGGACAACATGGTCGGCGGCCCCGTTCAGATCTTCACCACCGAGGGCGTCGCCGAGTTCTCGGTCGCCACCAACCAGTTCAAGGCCGAGTACGGCAAAAGCCAGGGCACGATCATCACCGTCCTGACCAAGTCGGGGACCAACGAAGTCCACGGCAGCCTCTTCGGCTTCATGCGCGACGACGCCTTCCAGAGCCTGAGCTACTTCGACAAGAAGCTCCAGGCCGAGCTCGGGGACGCCTTCGAGAAGCCCAAGTTCGCCCGCTACAACGTCGGCGGGTCGGTCGGCGGCCCCATCATCAAGGACAGGACCCACTTCTTCCTGGCCTTCGAGCGGGTCCAGGAGAGGAACTACGTCCGGGTGGACATGCTCGGGCAGGACGTCTGGAACGACTACAAGGGCCTCTTCGAACAGCCGTTCAACCAGAACCTCCTGACCCTCAACCTGACCCACCAGCTCAGCTCGCGGCACAGCCTGAAGCTGCGCTACGGCTACCAGTACGACAAGACCGAGAACCTCGGCTTCGGCGGCGAGTACGCCCTCGAGAACGGCTACTCGTCGAGGAACATCAACCATAACCTGATGCTGGCCCACACCTGGATCATCAAGCCCAACGTCCTCAACGAGGCCCGCGCCGTCTACCAGTACTTCGACAACCGCTCCGACCCGAACTCGACCGAGCCGACCCGCTACTTCGAGATCGGCGGATTCGGCCAGAAGCGGAACATGCCCCAGGAGACGCGGCAGACCAAGTACCAGTTCCGCGACGACCTGTCCTGGCACGCCGAACACGAGCCCACGGGCGACGTCCACGACATCAAGGTCGGCATCGACTACTACTACATGCCGCGCCTGGACCTCCTCTACACCTATTGCGAAAGCTGGTACTACCGCGCCGTCAACGGCTATTTCTGGTGGGACGCCCCGATCCGCCAGATCGAGCACTACTCGGGCGACCCCTGGCGCTTCACCGGCAACAAGTATCACTCGATCGGGCTGTTCGTCCAGGACGACTGGAAGATCGGCGACCGGCTGACCCTCAACATCGGCCTCCGCTACGACTACAACACCGGGCTCGAGTTCGACCAGAGCTCGCTCGCGTCCGTCCAGTTCCTGGCCCAGTACATCCCCGAGTTCGAGGACCCGGGGCTCCGCCGCGACTGGAACAACATCGCCCCGCGGTTCGGCTTCGCCTGGGACGCCGGCGGCAACGGCAAGACCATCATCCGGGGCGGCTTCGGGATCTTCTACGACCAGCTCTACGCCGAGACGTTCATGTACGCCGCCAGCTTCCTGGTGGACAATCCCTGGAGCATGGATTACTACCACCGCGACTACGACGGCATCCGGGACCCGGACCAACCCGGGACCTGGTGGGTTCCCGACGACTACGTCAATCCGACCAACCTGCCGGAGAACCAGATCACGCCCGGGCTCTGCTCCGACGCCATCGGGCCGGAGTTCCAGTACCCCTACACCCGCCATTACAACTTCGGCTTCTCCCAGCAGATCTCCACGGATTTCGCCCTGGACGTCAACCTCGTCCACACGGAGACGCGGGGGCTGGGCAAGGGCGACGAGTTCAACCGCTACCACTCGGAGGACGACACCTACACCCTGTCCGGCGACTCCGGCGAGTACAACCAGTCGATCTGGACGCCCCGGTTCGTCGGCATGGGCCATTTCAACGCCGTCTACGTCTCGGCCCGCAAGAGGTTCAGCCGGAAGTTCGAGCTGAGGATCAACTACTCCCTGGGCGCCGGCAAGAGCACCCTCAACGCGCGGGGCACGGACGGCTGGGGCATCACCTGCTACGTCGAGAACGAGCCCAACGCCCCCCGGGAATGGGGCCCCCTCGACACGGACGAGCGGCACCGGCTGTTCGCCAGCGGCATCTTCGAGCTGCCCTTCGGCGTCCAGTTCGCGGCCATGTACCGGTTCAACACGCCGCGGCCTTACAACATCTACGACAGCTCCGATCCGAACGACGACGGGTACTCCGACCTGCCGCCCGACATCCCCCACCGGATGTTCGGCCGCGGCGAGGACAACTTCTCCCAGCTCGACTTCCGCCTGTCCAAGTTCTTCCGGCTCTCCAGCCGGTACGAGGTCGAGATCATCGCCGAGCTCTTCAACGCCTTCAACACCATCAACCTCCGCGGCTACCAGGGCGACGTCTCCGTGCTCTCGACGTACGGCCTGCCCACGTACACGTCCATGCCGCTCGAGGCCCAGTTCGGCGCCCGTCTCAGATTCTAGGATGAGGAAGCTCGGCCCGGCCGTCGCCCTCCTCCTGGCCCTGACCGGACCCGCGACGACGGCGGCACCGGCGGACCCCCAGAAGGCCGCCTCGCCCGCCGGAGCCTATGACGCCTGGCTCCGTCACGAAGTCCACTTCATCATCACGCCCGAGGAGCGGGAGCTCTTCCTCGCCCTGAAGACCGACCGGGAGAGGGACGCTTTCGTCCGCTCCTTCTGGGCCCGGCGCGACCCCCTGCCCGTGACGGCGGCCAACGAGTTCAAGGACGAGCACTACCGCCGCCTGGCCGAAGCCAAGGCCAAGTACGGCCTTCACAGCGACCGCGGCCGCACCTTCATCCTCCTCGGCGCGCCGGACCGGATCGACAACGAGACCTCGGGCAAGATCGTCTTCCCCTGCGAGGTCTGGAACTACACCAACCTCGCCCTGCCCGGCCTGCCCCACTCCCTGCGGCTGCTGTTCTTCAAGCAGTGGGGCGTCGGCGACTTCCGGCTCTACAGCCCGCTCTTCGACGGGCTGGAGTACCTCGTCCCCCAGCGCCATTACGACTTCGGCCACGACAGCGACGCGGAGATCCGGAACCTCATCCGCAGCTACATGGGCCTCGATTTCCTCATGGCCACCCAGAGCATCACGGTCGGCACCGACCGGCTCGAGTCCGAGCGCATCCTGGCCACGCTCCGGGACCCGGCGGCCTTCGAAGCCCTGCGCCCCGCCGACAGGCCCCGGGTGACGACCACCGTCTCGCTGGAGAAGCTGCCCTTCGACGCGGCCGGCTATTTCTCCGAGGACGGCCGGGGCGGCTTCTATTTCGACGCCTCGCTCAACGTCGCCCCGGCGGACCTGAGCTTCGAGAGCTCCGGAGAGAAGCTCTACGGCCGGGCCGACGTCTTCGTGACCGTCCGCGACCGGGACCGGAACGTCGTCGCCCAGTTCAACGACCAGCTGGGCCTCGAGCTCACCGAGGCCGAAAGGGAGGCCCAAAAGGGCTACGGCCTCGCCTACGCCTTCTCCCAGCTCCTCATTCCCGGGGACTACACGGTCAACATCCTGCTGCGCGACTTCGTCAGCGGCCGGGTCGGGGAAAGGGACCTGGCCGTCTCCCTGCCCGCGGCCGGAAGCTCGACCCCGCTGCTGCTGGCCGGCCGGATCGCCCCGCTTGACCCCGCGGCCGCCGCCGCGGCCGGGAGGGCCGACGCCGCGAGGATGCCCTTCGCTTTCGCGAAAAGCAGGGTCACGCCCAGGCCGTCCGGCGTCTTCGGACCCGACGAGACGATCTATCTCTATTTCGAGATCTATCGCCGGGCGGCCGGCTCCGGCGGCTACCGCGTCGGCTACGCGCTCCGGGACGCGGGCGGCGAGACCGTCCGGAGCGACGGCGAGTCCCTGACCGTGGGCGAGGGAGAGCGCTCGCTCGCCGTGGAGAAGGCCTTCTCGTCCCGGGGCCTCAAGGACGGCGCCTACACGCTTTCGGTCCGGGCCGAGGACGCCCGGACCGGCGCGCCCGTCCTCGAGCGCTCCGCCCGGCTCACCGTCTCGTCGGCCGACAGGCCGCCGGGGATGTTCTCTTTCGAACAGCCTTTCGACCCGGCGCCCGAGGCCCGCTACACGGGGCTCGGCCGCCAGGCCTTCTTCCGGCGGGACTTCGCCGGGGCCCGACGATACTTCGGGATGGCCCTGAGCGCCGCCCCGGGCCACGTGCCGGCCAAGGTCCTCCTGGCCAAGTGCCACGTCCTCGAGGGCAACGACGGCCTGGCCCTCGACCTCCTCGGGCCCCTCGCGGAAGGCGCAACGGGCGACGGCGAGGTCTTCACCGTGCTCGGCAGCATCTTCTACGGACGCAAGGACCTCGAACGGGCGGCCCGTCATCTCGAGAGGGCCGCGGAGCTCACGGTCGAGTCGATCGACGTCCTCAATTTCCTCGGCAGCGTCTATCTGGAGATGGGGAAAAAGGACAAGGCCCGCGAAACGCTGTCCCGGTCGCTCCTCATCAAGGCCGACCAGCCCCTGGTCAGGTCCCTCCTCGACGGCGCCGGGAAATAGGCCCCGGCCCTAGGGTGGGCCGTCCCCCCGGCAGAAGCGCGCGACGAGGCCGTCGACGGCCTCCTTCTCCTCCGCCGGGAGCGCGGCGAAGTGGGCCGTCCCCCGATAGGCTCTCAGCCGGGCGCAGGCCCCGGCCGGGTCGTCCGCCCGCAGATGGGCCAGGCCCAGATAATAGAGCGCTTCGCCGATCCCGGGATCGACGGCCAGGGCGCTCTCGAGGCTCGCGACCGCGGCCGGGAAATCCTCCAGCTGGTAGAGCGTCACGCCGAGGACGTAATGGGCCGGGCCGTTGGACGGGTCCAGGGCGACCGCCTTCCGCAGGCCGGCGGACGCGGCCTCCAGGCGCCCGCGGTCGCCGGTCGCCTGGAACAGGAAATAGTCGAGGTTGCCCAGGTTGTACCAGGAGAGGGACGAGTCGCCGTCGATGGCCAGGGCCCTCTCGAACGACTCCCTGGCCCTGGTCGCGTCCCCTTTCTTGAGCCGGGCCAGCCCGGCATAATTCCAGACGAGCGGGTCGAACTCGACCTGGGCCGGCCGCCGGCCCTCGAAGGCGGCGATGGCGCCGTCGAAATCACCCGTCTCGTAAAGGCACGTGACGTACTCGAGGAAGACGTAGTAATTCGCGGGCAGGGCCTCGAAGCCCCGCCTCAGGACGGCCGCGGCCTCGGCCGGCCGGCCCTCCTCCTTCAGGAAGTAGGCCAGGTTGAGATAGGCGGTACTGATGTTCCCGCGCGCCTCGATGACGGCCCTCGCCTCGTCGATGGCCTCCCGCCTCCTCCCGGCCTCGAAAAGGCTCCGCGCGGCCATGGCCCTGTTGTAGTGCGGCATGAGGGCCTTGACGTCGTCCTCCGGGCCGTAGTCCGTCCGGACCGGTCTCCCGCCGACGGAGAAGGCGGCCGCGTAGCCGAGGCTGCGGAGCCGCTCGATCGTCTCCCGGTCGGACGCCCGCGCCGCCGCGGCCGCCGAAGCCGAGCCGAGGGACCGGGCCAGGCCGGCCAGCTTCTCTCTCCTGGCCGCCAGGTCCGCCGAACCGGCCCGGTTGCGGGATTCTCCCGGGTCCTCTCCCAAGTCGTAGACCTCGGGGACCGGCGAATCGATGAACTTCTCTTCGCCGTCGATATAGCCCGCGAGCGGCGCCCAGTCCATGCTGTAGAAGGGCGTGAGCGATTCGAAATAGATGGGCCGGCTCTCCGCCGGCCGGCCCTCCATGGCCCCGACGAGCGACATCCCCTGCAGCCCGGCGGGGCTGTCGATGCCGAGAAGCCGGCACACGGTCGGGAAGATGTCGACGTGGGAGACTGGCGCCTCGACGACCCGGTGGGCCCGGCCGGGGCCGGCGATGATCAGGGGGATCCAGAGCGTCGCGTTGTAGGCCAGGAAGCCGTGGGTCGCCTCGCCGTGCTCGCCCAGCGATTCGCCGTGGTCCCCGGTCAGGACGACGACCGAAGAGCGGTCGAGCCCCGTCCTCTCAAGGTGGCCGAAGAGCCGGCCGAGGACGTCGTCGACGTAGGCCACCTCCCCGTCGTAGAGGCGGCCGGCGAACCGGGTCGCGTACGGCTCCGGCGGCGCGTAGGGCTCGTGGGGGTCCCAGAGGTGGACCCACAGGAACCAGGGCGACTCCCGGCCGTCGAGCCACTCCAGCGCGGCCGCGACCACCGCCTCGGCCCGCCGGGTCCAGCTGTCACCCGGCGTCGGGCCGACCCGGTCCAACCGGTCGTCGTAGGTGTCGAAGCCCTGGTCCAGCCCGAACCGGGACTCGAGGGGGAAGCCGCCGACGAACGCCCCCGTCGCGTATCCCGCCCCCCGGAGGTGCTCGGCCAGCGTCAGAGACCCCGCGTCGACGACGAAGTTGGCGTTGTCGTGGACGCCGTGGCCGAGGGGCGTCGCGCCGAGGAAGATGTCCGTGTGGGCGGGCAGGGTGGTCGTGCAGTGGGAGAAGGCCCGCGTGAAGACAGCGCCGCGGGCGGCCAGCCCGTCGATGTTCGGCGTCCGGACGTGCCGGTCGGAATAGAAGCCCACCCGGTCGGCCCGGAGCGTGTCGACCGTCACGACGAGCAGGTTCGGCCGCGGCGCCGGCCGCGGCGGCCCGGCGCAGGCGCAGAGCCAGACGAGCCCCGCGACGAGCAGGGCGAGCCGCCGCCGGCCCTCGCGACGCATGCGCTCCGGGCTATCTCAGCCCCAGCTCCTCGATGATGGACGTGGCGCCGGAGAACTTCTCGGTGACCCAGAGGACGTAGCGGATGTCGACGCTGATCGAGCGCTGCAGCTCCGGGATGATGTAGTAGTCGCCGATGACGCTCTCGTAGGTCATGTCGAAGATGATGCCGACCTGCTCGCCCTTGGCGTTGAGCGTCGGCGAGCCGGAATTGCCGCCGGTGACGTTGGTCGTGTTGAGGAAGCAGGCCGGGACGTCCCCGAGCTTCGCGTCGGCGTAAGGGCCGAAATCCTTGGCCCTCCACAGGTCTTTGACCTTGTCCGGGACCTTGAACGGGAACTCGCCCTTGTCCTTCTCGACGACGCCCCTCACCGTCGTGATGGGCCGATAGGTGACGGCGTCCCTGGGCGTGTAGCCGAGGACCGGGCCGTAGGTGAAGCGGATGGTGCCGTTGGCGTCGGGCGGATAGGCGCCCTTCTTCATCTCCAGGATGGCCGCCTCGTAGGTCCTCTTGAGGTCGGCGCCCTCCATGCCCATGCCCTTGCTCTCTTCGCGGACGGCCTTGAGCTCGGTCTCCATGGCCGCGGCCAGCTCGAGGAAGGGATCGTCGACCGCCGCGAGCGCGGCCGGCTTGAGCGCGAGGAGCTCGAGCCTTTTCGCCGGATCGCCCAGGGCGGTCTTGGCGTACATCGCGTCGACGCGGGCGGCGACCTCGTCCTCCGTGCCCGCGGCCAGGCCCTTGAGCGAGGCCGGCCAGGCGGCCTCGTCCGGATGGGCGGCCTTGAGGCTCTTGAGCGTCCACTTGAGGAGCTCCCGGTCGGTCGCGAAGACGTAGCCGCGCTCGGCCAGCTGGATGCCCTGCCTGAGCCGGGGAAGGTTGCGCTCCTGGTAGGCCTGCTCCCTGTCCTTGTCGGGCTTCTGCAGCTCGGGGACGGCGCGGACGACGGTGTAGGCCTGGGAGAGGATCGTCGAACCGCCGAGGACCCCGTTGAGAAGCTCCGTCCTCGCCCCGAAGGCGCGCTGCCTGGCCAGGAAGGCCTCGAGGGCGGCCGGGGCCGAACCGTACGTCTTGGCCCGGGCCGGGTCGGCGGCGATCCAGTCGAGCAGCTCCTTCTCCTGGGCGGCCTTCCTGGCCACGAGGTCGTACCTGACGAACCCCTCCAGCTTGCCCTCCATGTTCTTCAGCCCGTTGTAAAGTCCTTTGACCAGCCCGGCGTAGCGGATCTCGACCTCCTTGTCGCCCTTGCCGGCGGCCTCGTAGAAACCGATGCGCTCCCGGATGTCCTTGATCCTCCGGGTCATGTTCTCCTGGTCGGACTTGAGCTCGGGCAGGGCGTAGTTGCGGTAGGTCCGCCCCGGGAAACCCATGACGAAGGTGAAGTCGCCCTCGGCCAGGCCGTCGAGCGAGACCTTGAGCCAGACCTTGGGCCGGTACGGGACGTTCGACGGGCTGAAGTCGGCGGCCGTGCCGTCGGGCGCGACGTAGGCCCGGAGGAAGGAGAAGTCGCAGGTGTGGCGCGGCCACATCCAGTTGTCGGTCTCGCCGCCGAAGTTGCCGAGGTCCTGGGGCGGGGCGTAGACCAGCCGGACGTCCCGGATCTGCTTGAACGTGTAGAGGTAGTAGGCGTTGCCGCTGTACATGGAGGCCAAGGTGCAGCGGAGGTCCCGGCCGCCCTTTTCCCCGGCCGCGACGAGCTCTTTCTGGGCCCTGTCGTAGGCGTCGTAGCGCTGGCGCGGCGTCATCTTCGGCTTGAAGTAGGCGTTGACCTTGGCCGTGACGTCCTCGTAGCCGAGCAGGACGCCGACCTGGTAGCCCTGGGCCGGGATCTCCTCGGCCCGGGCGCGGGCCAGGAAGCCGTCGGCGATGTAGTCTTTCTCTTTGCTCGAGGCCCTCTGGATGGCACCGTAGGCGACGTGGTGGTTGGTCAGGACGAGACCCTCGGCACTGACGAACTCGCCCGTCCCGCCGCCGAGGTTGACCACGGCGCTCATCAGGCCCGTGCCGTCCTTTTTGTAGAGATCGCCGGGGTCCATCCGCAGCCCCAGCGCCTTGAGGTCGAGGCTCTTCATCTGGTGGGGCATCCACATGCCCTCGTCGGCCCCCGAGAGCAGGGCCAGGGCCAGGACGAGGGCCCCGGTCGCGAGATATCGGACGATGTTCTTCATGTTGCCTCCTGTGAATTTTCGCACGGCTCAGTAGAGCTCGTAGAACCGGAATCTCCGGTTGAGCGCCTTGACGGTCTCCATGATCCAGAGCGGCAGGGTCGAGAAGACCATGATGGCCCCCAGGTCGACCGGGCTCAGGGCCGTCGTCTTGAAGACGGGCTGGAGGAAGGGGACGTAGATGACGGCCATCTGGAGTAGGAACGAGAGGCCCACGGCCCCGACGAGCTGGGGATTGGTGCGGAACTTCAGCTTGAAGATCGACTCCCGCATGCTCCGGCAGTTGAAGGCGTGGAAGAGCTGGCTGCAGGCCAGGGTGGCCAGGGCGGCGGTCCGGGCCATGTCGAGGCCCTCCTTCTCGTAGAGGAGGACGAAGAGGAACGCTCCCAGGCTGCAGGCCGCGATGAGAGCGCCCTGGAACCCGATGAGCCAGCCCCGCGCCCCGGTGATGACGGGCTCGTCGGTCTTGCGGGGCGGCCGTCCCATGACGCCGGGGGCGACGGGGTCGACGCCCAGGGCCAGGGCCGGCAGGCCGTCGGTCACGAGGTTGACCCAGAGGATCTGGATGGGCAGCAGCGGCACCGGGAGGCCGATGAGGGCCGCGGTGAACATGACCAGGATCTCGCCCAGGTTGCAGGACAGCAGGAAGTGGATGAACTTCCGGATGTTGTCGTAGATGCCCCGGCCCTCCTCGACGGCGGCGACGATCGAGGCGAAGTTGTCGTCGGTGATGACCATGTCCGAGACTTCCTTGGTCACGTCCGTCCCGGTGATGCCCATGGCCACGCCGATGTCCGCCTCCTTGACCGCGGGGGCGTCGTTGACGCCGTCGCCGGTCATGGCCGCGACCTCGCCCCGCCGGCGCCAGGCCCGCACGGCCCGGAGCTTGTGCTCGGGCGAGACCCGGGCGTACACGGCCACCCGCTCGATCGCGGCGTCGAGGTCGGTCTCGGAGAGGCGGTCGACCTCCTCGCCGGTCAGCGCCCGCGAGTCGGGGCCGTAGAATCCGAGCTCGCGGGCGATGGCCACGGCGGTGTTCCTGTGGTCGCCGGTGATCATGACCGTCCGGATGCCCGCCGTCCGGCACTTGTCCATGGCCTCGCGGACCTCGGGCCTCGGCGGGTCGATCATGGCCACGAGCCCAGCGAAGGTCAGGTCCCTCTCGATGGCCTCCGCCGTGTAGGCGTGGGGCTCCCGGTCGAGGTCCCTGTAGGCCACGGCCAGCACGCGCAGGGCCTGGCTCGCGTAGCCGTCGTTGGCCGTCATGATCCGGTCGCGGTCGGCGGCGGTGAGGGGGCGCTCCGCGCCGTCCTCGAAGATGGACACACAGTCGTCGAGCAGAAGGTCCGGGGCCCCCTTGGTGAAGGCGGTCAGCTCCCGGTCGGCCCGCCGGACGACGCTCATCTTCTTGCGCTCGGAGTCGAAGGGGATCTCCTCGACCATCTCGTAGGCGGCCTCCTCCTCCCCTTTCCAGACGCAGGCCTTGGCCGCGGCGCTGAGGATGGCGATCTCCGTCGGGTCGCCGAAGACGGAGACCTTGCCGGCCGTCGTCACCTTGAGCTCGGCGCTGTTGCAGAGGACGCCGACGGTCAGGGCCCGGAGGAGGTCGTCCTGGCCGCGGGGGTCGACCGGACCCTCGTCCGTCAGGAACTCGCCTTCGGGATCGTAGCCGGTGCCCGTGACCTGGAAGGCCCGGCGCGACGTCCAGACGGCCCGGACGGTCATCTCGTTCTTGGTCAGGGTCCCCGTCTTGTCCGAGCAGATGACCGTCGCGCAGCCGAGGGTCTCGACCGAGGGCAGCTTGCGGATGAGGACGTGGCGGCGGACCATGCGTTGGACGCCCAGGGCCAGGGCGATGGTCACGACCGCCGGCAGGCCCTCGGGGATGGCGGCGACGGCCAGGCTGACCGAGGTCAGGAACATGTCGAGGACCTTGCCGCCCCGCAGGATCTCCAGGCCGAAGACGACGGCGACCAGCGCGAAGCAGAGATAGATGAGGATCTTGCTGAACTGCTCCAGCTTCTTCTGGAGAGGGGTCGTCTCCTTCCGGATCTCCTGGATGAGGCCGGCGATGCGGCCCAGCTCGGTCTGCATGCCCGTCTCGACGACGAAGGCCCGGGCCTTGCCCGAGACGACGGAGGTGCCCAGGTAGAGGATGTTGGCCCGCTCGGCCAGCGGGACCTCCCTGTCCTCGAGCGCCAGGTCCGTCTTGGCGACCGGCATCGATTCGCCGGTCAGGCTGGCCTCCTGGACGGCGAAGTTGGAGGTGTGCCAGTGGACGCGGCAGTCGGCCGGGACGTGGTCGCCCGCCTCGACCTCGACGAGGTCGCCGGGGACGAGCTCGCGGGCCGGGACGATCCGGGCGGAGCCGTCGCGGACGACCTTGGCGTTCGGGGCCGAGAGCCGCTTCAGCGCGGCCAGGCTCTTCTCGGCCCGGTATTCCTGGAGGAGGCCGAGAACGGCGTTCATCAGGACGATGGCCAGGATGGCCAGGGCGTCGACCCACTCTTTGAGGAAGCCCGAGACCAGGGCGGCCCCGACGAGGACCCAGATCATCAGGCTCTTGAACTGGTCGAAAAAGATGGCCAGCGGGCCGCGGCCCTTCTTTTCCCGGAGCTCGTTCGGGCCGTGGGACCGCAGCTTCTCGGCCGCGGCCGCGGAGGACAAACCCGCCTTGCCGTCCGTCGCCAGGCTCAGGGCGGTCTCGTCGACGCCGAGGTGCCACCATTTCGTCAT